>CAYSMU010000264.1:0-5053 GCA_964432145.1 uncultured Chloracidobacterium sp. | reverse complement strand
CGAGTCGGTCCGCGCCGCGGGCGAGAAGCTCAAAGCGCTCGGCGCGCGGGTCATCACGACGGCCGGGAACGAAGACGCCTTGCTTGAGCAATGGAACGAGCTGTTTGAAAAGCACAATGCCGATCTGGAAAGGTCATGGTTTACGACGAACGAGCAGGACCTGGCAAAGATGCGAGATTTTCGGCACGCGTTGCCGGTGACGGTCAACGAACGCATCGCGAAATACAAGCAGCGAAAGGTCGGGACAGATATGGCCGTTCCGGACGAGAATTTCCCGGCGTTTTTGCGTTTTTATAAGGAAACGCTGGATGCTAGCGGGCTCGAATGCGTTATCTTCGGGCACATCGGTGACTGTCATCTGCACGCGAACATGATCCCGAAAACGCCGGATGAAGCGGAAAACGCGCGACACATTTACGGCCGCTGTGTCGCTCAGGCGATCATGCTCGGCGGTACCGTTTCGGCGGAACACGGCATCGGCAAACTCAAGCGAAAGTACCTGGCGGCGATGATGGGCGAGAGATACCTGATTGAAATGGCTGAGATAAAACGGGCGTTCGACCCAAATGGAATTCTCGGCCGCGGAAATATGTTTGACGAGAACTATCTCGCGTAAAGTTATGATAAAAGCGATCCTAATGGATTTTAACGGCGTCGTGATCGACGACGAAAAGGTGCAGATGCAGGCGTATAAGGAACTGCTCGAGGCGAACGGCGTCGAGCTGACCGAAGCCGACTACATGGCCTCGCTCGGTATGGACGACCGTACCTTTGTGGCCGCAGCCTACGAGCGAAAGGGCAAGAAGGCAGACGACGCTAAGATCGATGAGATAGTTGCGGGGAAGTTTGGCCAATGGAAAGAAGTCGTCGACCGCGGGATGCCACTTTTTGAAGGGATCGAGAATTTCGTTGAGAAGATGTCCCACGAATTTGCACTCGGCCTGGTGAGTATGGCGGCGCGAAACGAGATCGACTACGTCCTTGAGAAAAGCGGCCTCGGCAAGCACTTCGCGACGGTTGTCAGTGCTGAGGACGTCGCCAAATGCAAACCCGATCCCGAGTGTTTTCGTATCGGGTTTCAGCGGCTGGACGCGATCCGCACTTCGCAGGGACACCTGCCGATGACGCATGGCGAATGCCTCGTTATCGAGGACACTCCGCCGGGAGTTGCCGCTGCCCGAAACGCCGATCTTCCGGCTCTTGGCGTGACCAACACGGTCGACGCCGCGGCCTTGCGTGCGGCCGGTGCCGCTGCGGTCGCAAAGGATCTGCGGGACTGGATGCCCGAGTCGATACGGCGAATCTTTTAGGATCTGGTGAAAAAGAGAAATGGTGAAAAAGGGAAAAAGGTGAGATTCCCCCTAGGCCAATTCTCTTTCACTCTTTCACTTTTCGTCTTTTACACTTTCTATGTCTGATCAATTCATTTCACGTGAGCGGGCGCAGAGCGACCTGCTGGATTGTGCCGCGTTCCTTGCCGAGCGCATCAAGAGCGCTGACGGCCATGCAGAGGCGATGGGTGAGATCATCCCGCGCTATCTCGCGAAGGGTGACGTCGACCTCGCGGCCGAACTCGCAAACGCCGTCGACGACCCCTTCTCGCGAGACCGTCTGCTGATACTGGTTGCAGAGAAATGTGCTGAGATCGATGACGACGAGTATGCGCGGCAGCTTGCCGAGGCTGTCGAGGACCACGGCCTGGCGGTTCAGGCTCTCGAACGGCTTGCCCTCGTCAAGGCCGGAAAGGGTCAGGCTGACAAGGCCGCACAGATCGCCGAAGCGATGGAGCATCCAGATTATGTCTACGCGGGTGTCGCGATAAACCTGGCGACGAGTGGTAACGAGGCGGCCGCGCAGGAGTATCTCGGGCGTATAGAATTCCCGGCGGCCCGTACCGGGGCGCTGCAGAATATCGCGGCATCGCATGTCCACAGCGGGAACTTCGACAACGCCGTCGCTACCCTCGATGCGGCACTTGAAGCCGCCGATGCGATCGAACACGACGAAGAGAGGCTGCGCGCACTTTGCGACATCGGCAATCTGTACAACGACGCAAATCGAAAGGACAAGGCGATCGAGACATTTGGCAAGGCACGCGATTTTGCCGAGATGCTCGACAATATCCACCGGGACTTCTTTCTGGTAAATTGTGCTCTCGGCTTTCTCTATTCGGGCAGCGAAGAACTTTGCGACCGGACGCTTGACCTGGTAATGGACAAGACCCAGATGGCGTCCGCTATGCTCGGTATGGCACGCGACGCATGGCGTAAAGAGCACAAGGATGACGCGATCGACAACCTTGCCGAGGCATACGAGATCATTAAGTCGCAGCGTGATTTCGAGACAAGGGACAGCAAAGCGAGGAACGCATTGTTCACCTCGATAGCGGTTCAGTTTGCGGTGTTTGGCAAGTTCGAGCGTGCTATCGAGATAGCCCAGGAAAATCAAGATCCGAATGAACAGGACAGCGCACTCTCGCAGATCGCTCAGGTGCTCGCGTCTCGCGGCGAGGACGAGTTTGCGCGACAGGCGTTAAACTCTATCCCCGAGGACGCGAATCGGCTCTTTGCACTGGTCGCGATGTCGGATGTGAAGATGAAGTTAGACTTGGCCGATGCCGCGATCGAATTTCTGGTCGAGGCATCTGCACTTGCCGAATCAGTACCGCAGCTATCGGCGCGTTCCGCCGTATTGAACGAAATAGCGGGAAGATTCGTCGCATATGGAAAGATCGACAAAGCACGCAAGTCCGTAGCCGAGAACCTCGAGGTGATCGCCGAGATCCGCGATGAGAGCAGCCAGGCAGCCTCGATCGCCGGTATGTCGGACGTATACGAAGCTTCAGGGCTCGAACTTACTGACGAGGAACGGGATCATTTAGGTAAACTTGTTCGAAAGATCGAGTGGTAGTTAGTCCAGATCATTCGCCACTAAGTCAGCAAATGTGTCTCGCCGTCTGATCAATTCAGTATCACCGTTCGCCCGGGTCAAAATTACAGGCGGCAAAAACCGGCCGTTGTATTGCGACGCCTGTGCGAGCGAATAGGCACCGCAATTAAGCAACGCGAGAACTTCGCCGGGAGCAACGCCAGATGGCAAAAGCCGATATTCCGGCAGCCGGCCTTCACCCTCGATATCGAAGTAAACATCACCGCCGTCGCACAGAGGGCCGGCGACCTTATACGGGAAGTCATGCGGTTGATCCGCCCTCTCCGCCGAGATCAAATGGTAGTACCACTTGTAGGTCTCCATCGAGAGCAGGATATTGAAGCCGGCGTCAGTCAGGAGCCAATGTTCGCTGGTCACTCGCGGATCGACGAAAGACCTGCCAACATCGTAAATCCCGAATGACACTCCATGACCGGAGCTCTGCCGAGCAGCTTCGTCTTTGGCCAATTTCTTCGCCATCGCCTTGTTCATCGAGCGATTTATAGTCGACATCGGCCGTTCCTTTACGTTCCGTACCGAGGTGAGGCAAATGCCTGTATCCGCGATAATACTCCGGCCCGGTTCCAGGAGAATCGTGAGATCGGAAAGCAGGTGTTCGGTCCCCGTGACTTCGGTTTTCAATAGGACTTGTTTCCAAGCCTCGGCAATTGCCCAATCTGGATCGTAGCCGGCGGCAAGCATGGTTTCTCTCGCGGCTTTTTCTATTAACTGTTTTGGCACTGGCCCGCGCACAATGGTTCCGTCGCCTCGATCATGTTCGAGGTAGCCCCGTTTGATAGCCTCCTCGAAGCTTTTTTTCACCTCGGCGGCAATTTCTCGCATTTCTGGTCGAACGGGAAGTTCACTGCCGCGCGAATAATTGACCGGAAAGCCCCCGCCGAGGTTGATGTGTTTGAGTCTGATCCCGGTTTCGTCATGGACCCGCAGCATGCCGTCGAACAGCACAGCGATAGCCTCGGAGTATACCGTTGGATCAGGATTTTGCGATCCTACATGTAGGTGAATCCCACAAAGATCGAGGTGTGGCGAATCTTTGTATTGACGAAATGCCGAGAACGCCTCGTCGGGCATCATGCCGAATTTTGATGTTAGTAGGGCAGTTTGCAGGCCTGAGTGTGTGTCGGACTCGATCTCGGGGACGAGGCGAAGGCTGACGTTGGCTTTTTTGCCGAGGCGTCGAGCGGTTTCTACGATCAGTGAAAGCTCGTAACGCGAATCGACCTGGATCGCAAAGATTCCATTCTCGATCGCGAGTTCAAGCTCCCAAACCTCTTTGCTGTTGCCGTTGAAATTGATCTGCCGGCCGGTGAATCCTGCCTTCAGGGCCTTCCAGAGTTCGCCGCCGGAATTGACCTCGATGTCGCAGCCGGCATCCTTTACAACACGCAGTATCCCCAAGGTGGACATCGCCTTTGCCGCGTAGCAGAGTTTTAACGAACAGCCGATTACGTCCTGAACCCTCTTGAGCCGCTCGATGTTTTGGCGAATACGTTGCTCGCTGTAAACAAAAAGCGGCGTACCGTGTTCGTGCGCCAGGTCCACCGCATCAACGCCGTCAATGTGCAGCCGGCCGTCAACTGTTTCGAGGAAATTCTCGATCTCCCAGGGTTGAGTCATACAAAAGTAACTTTCGCTGCAGATCAACGCAGATGAGGCAGATACGAAAACCGGGTTTTCGGATCCGCGTTATCTGTTCTCATTCGCGGCACCATTAATTATTTCTTTGATAATTGGATCCCGGTTCCACGCGGATGCAGTCCCGGCAGCGAGATAGGCAGCCGGCCGGTAATATCTTGTGTGCCGAGTATAGAGCGTGCGGCAGCCCGCTGAAGGCTGGGCATATCGCCGTACGCGACAATATAGGTCTTCATTTCGGGAAAGCCCATCAGGATATACGGATTACCGAAGCTGATGCCGATGACCTTCTTCCCGGCCGCGAGAGCGTCACGCAGTATAGCTGCTCCATTCTCGGGGATGCCGACACTGTTCTTTGCACCCGAGCGCACACGGCCGAAAAGGCCGACGATCACGGTGTCGGCAGACATGACGGACTGACGGGCAAGAAGAGCCTGTTCGACCGTCGAATTTTCCTGAAGATATGACT
>CAYSMU010000263.1:2634-5067 GCA_964432145.1 uncultured Chloracidobacterium sp. | reverse complement strand
GTCCTTCGCGGCGACGTCGACCTGCTTGAGCTGCAAACGCCGTTCGATACGCCACGGATCTACATCGACCAGGATGCCCACGCCGCCGTTAAATGTGATCGCCTGTGCCTGAGCTCCGCCCATCTCGCCCAAGCCCGCGGTGAGCACGAGCTTGCCGCTAAGATCGCCCCAGCCGTGCTGACGGGCAAGCGAACCGAACGTCTCGTACGTGCCCTGCAAGATGCCCTGCGTGCCGATGTATATCCACGAGCCGGCCGTCATCTGGCCGTACATCATCAGGCCGTCGCGTTCGTACCTGTCGAACTGCTCCTGCGTCGCCCAATGGGGCACGATGTTGGTATTCGCGATCAAAACACGCGGTGCATCAGTGTGAGACTTGAAAACGCCGACCGGCTTTCCCGACTGAACTAAAAGCGTCTCGTCTTCGTTTAGTTCTCTTAATGAACGCAGGATCGCTTCGAATGATTCCCAATTTCGCGCCGCGCGGCCGCGTCCGCCGTAGACGATCAATTTGTCGGGATCGAAGGCGACATCCGGGTCGAGATTGTTCTGTATCATCCGGTACGCGGCCTCGATCAGCCAGTTTTTGCAGGACAGTTCGTTTCCGGTTGGGGCCTTGATAATTCTGGACATACTTGCGGCTGAGAGTTCCTTTTGTTTGATTAATACTTAAGCTACAATCGGCTCAGTAGTTTGGCAAATCCGACGAGCGCCTAATAGCGTTCTTTCCCGACATATGCCTGATTCCGACCCTAATATTGCGGCACTCGAAGCACGGCTCGATAGCCTTGTCAGGACGCAGATCGACTTTCAAACGGAAGTTACAGCGATACGTAGAGAACTAACTCGTTTGCGAGCTGCCAGCCGCCCAGAGACCGCCTACACACCGCCGAGAACGCCTCCGTCACCCTTGCCCCAACCGCAAAGGCCGCAGCGGCCGGCCGAAACAGTGCCTCCTCCAACGGAACGAAAATACCCTCGGCAAACGGTTCCATCCACTTTTGGAACGTACCAAGGGCAGGCAAATGCCCAAGAGAGCGAAACGTCGGAGAGAAAGTATTCTGAGTATTTCAATAAGCAGGCCGAAAGCGCGCGATCTGATCTCGAAAAATTCATCGGCGAAAATCTCATCAGCAAGATCGGGATCATCGTACTGATACTCGGCGTCGGCATCGGTGCGAAATATGCGATCGATAATGACATGATCAGCCCGGTCGCGCGGATCGTGTTGGGTTATATCTTTGGTTTTGGCCTGCTCGGCGTGGGAGTGTGGCTCAAGCCAAACTATCACAAATTTAGTGGGGTCCTGGTAAGCGGCGGCATGGCGATAATGTACTTCATCACGTTTTTCGCCTATTCCATATATCAACTCGTCGATCAACGAACATCATTTGCCCTCATGGTTATGTTCACGATCTTCACGGTTGTCGCGGCGGTCGTTTACAATTTGCAGGTCATCGCCCACATAGGACTAGTCGGTGCGTACGCCGTACCGTTCTTGCTAAGCAACGACTCGGGTAACTACCTTGCTCTTTTTGCATACGTTTCGATCCTGAACGGGGGCATTCTCGCCATTGCCGTCAAACGATATTGGCGATCGCTATTCTACACTTCGTCTGGGTTCACGTGGGCCATATTCGGCGTTTGGTTGGCGACGAAGTATTCCGCGGAGGCACACCTCTATCTCGCACTCGGCGCGTTAGCGATGTTTTTCCTGATCTTTTCTGCTACCAAGCTCGTTCACCGAGTTGTCCATTCGGAGAGCGACCATCAAGAGAATTCGTTCGCGATCGCTGCCACGACCATTATTTTCTATTTCTTTTCCTTTGCCATCAGTGGCTCCGTTGGAACGACTAATGGCCACGCGAGCGTTTTTGCATTTCTTGCTGCTGCAGCGCTCGTGATCCTGCTTATTTCTTACCGATTCGTTGGCCGTTTTCTGGTGTTTATAGTCTATCCGTTTACGTGGCTGATATTCGGAAGCTGGTTTGTTGACCGTTACTCGCCGGCGGAGCATCTTCTTCTTGCGAACATTTTTGCATCCGGATATTTCTTCATTTTCTACGGAACGACATTGATCTATCGTCTCACTTCGGACAAGGTCGAGTTGACGGAGATGGCGGGAATGATGTTGACCAATTCATTCATCTTCTACGGCATTGGATACTGGATCGTCGATAGTCGCGCTGAACTTCAGCCCTTTGCCGGATCCCTTACGGTGGCGCACGCCGCTTTTCATTCGGCTGTGGCCCAGATCGTAAGCCGGCTAAAGCAAGACGTTGTAGATGTCGTCCAGATCCTGACGATCCTCATAATCACATTTGGGACGATCGCGGTTCCGGTGCAGTTCGACGGGAATTTCGTCACAATGATCTGGTCGGTCGAGGCGGCGGCGTTATTCTATTTTGGACGCGTTCGCCAGGTCAGATTCTT
>CAYSMU010000263.1:0-2624 GCA_964432145.1 uncultured Chloracidobacterium sp. | reverse complement strand
TTGAATATTTCGCGTATCCGCTGATGGTTTTAGCGGCCGGCAGCATGGTCCTTGATTGGGTTGGTGTTTATTCGGACCGAGCTATTGGCACAATGGAACTTGCGGCCAGGCCATTTGCGAACGGTGACATGATCACGGGACTGGTCCTCGTTGCCGCCTTCACTTTTATCTACTTCGAACATACGGATTCAGATAATGAGTCGGTACTCGACGAGGCTCTGATCAGGCCATTCGCATACCTGACGGCAACCATGGCACTGTTTGCTCTCTACAACACATTTCGGATGGAGATCGGTAATTTCTTCCATCTTCAGGCCGTGTCGATCGGCTCTACGATTACCGGCACGCCCGACCTATTCCGTTTCAATGCAATATCGCAGATCGATTACACGATGTGTTTCTTGATGGCAATGGCCGCCGTCAACCTGCAAAAGGTACGATCCCTGGCGGCGGCCTATGCGAATTTCGCTTTGAGTGTTTTGACGATCCTTATTCTCCTGACAGCCGGGATGTATCTGTTGTTTGAACTGCGCGAGAGCTATCTAAGTGGCTCAACAGTCGGGCTGTTTGGCTCACCGGCGGCGAATGTCGTTATCCGATATGTCTCTTATGGGTTTTTGGCCGGGATCATCGCGTCTATCTTTGCTTACCGCCGAAGCGAAATAGTTACAAACGATGTCGACGACGGCCTTCTTACTGTGGTCTTTGACGCGATACTCTATCCGAGTCTGCTGATCGTTTTGAGCTGTGAGCTAACAAACATTTCAGCCCATCTGCGCGTACTAAATGCCGAGAAATATGGACTGAGCATTCTGTGGGGGACATATAGTCTCGGTTTGATCGCGATCGGTATCGCGAAGAGTAGAAAATACCTGCGCGTGGCGGGAATGGTTATAATGGCCATAACGCTGGTCAAGCTATTCTTCGTAGACATCAGTGACCTTGGCACGATCCCGAAGACAATACTTTTTGTTTCGCTGGGTTTATTGTTGCTGATAGTCTCGTTCTTATATAACAAATACAAAGTGCTCATTTTTGGTCCCGAGATAACCGGAAATGAACATGAGGTCTAATTCAATGAAAAAGTCAAAGAATATTATTGCCATTTTAGCCATGAGCGCACTCGCCGCGATCTGCGGATTTGCTCAGACGCCTGATAAGCCGGCAGCGCCGAAATACGACGCCGAACTCGCCAAGAAGCTCGGAGCCGACGAACGCGGGATGAAAATGTACGTTATGTGCATCCTCAAAACCGGTCCGAACGACTCAAAGATAACGGACAAAAAAGAGCGGGACGAAATTTTTGCCGGGCATTTTGCCAACATAAACCGGCTCGCCGACGAAGGTAAGCTCGCGGTCGCCGGCCCGTTTGGTAAAAACGACAAGAGCTTTCGCGGCCTGTACATCTTCAACGTCCCGACGATCGAAGAAGCGGAAAAGCTAGTCGTGCTCGACCCGGCCGTAAAGGCCGGCGTCTTTGTCCCGGACCTGAGCCTCTGGTACGGATCGGCCGCGATGTTAACGATCAACGACGTTCACAAAAAGATCCAGAAACCGGCTCCGTAGGCCTATTACTTTGTGGAAATGACCAGGTGCTGCGGCATCGGTGGAAGCGGTACGTGCTCATTTTGAGCGAAGCCCGCGTCCTCGCAGATCTCCTTTAGCTCACGGTACGTATAAGCGTCTCCGGCGGGCGTTGCGGCGAGCATCACAAGCGCGAAGAGGGCCTCTCCCGGCGGCGATACGCGATCGTCGTTCGGTATGAATTCGAGTGTCAGTGCTTTGCCCTCCGCCGCGAGAGCGGAGTGGACCTTTCGCATGAAACTAGTGCACGCCTCTGCGTCAAAGTGGTGAAGAAAATTGGTCACCAGAACCACGTCAAATCCGTCACCAAATTCAACAGCAAATGCATCGCCCTCGATCAGGTGATGGCGATCGGCAACTCCGAATTTACGGGCGTTTTCGCTTGCAACTGTAAGTACATTGGCCCAATCGACGGCATAGATCTCGGCATTTGGGAAAGCCTTTGCGACCATGATCCCAAATAGTCCGTGGCCGGCGGCGATATCCAGGACCTTGAATTTGCGGTCCGGTTCAAAGCCGATGTGAGCGGGAATTTGCTGGGCCGCGGGCATCATCATCGGCATCATTGCCTTGGCAAACGTTACCCACATCGGGCTGTCAGGATCCAGCGAAGCCTCGCCCTGAACGAGCGATCCACCGTTTTTGACGGCATTGGTAAGATCGCCAAATCCCCGCATCTGCGCCGGAGACATAATGAACTCGATCGCGCTCCCAAGATACGTCATGGAGCGTTTATCGAGGAACGCCGCCGAAACGTCGGTAAGGGAATATTCATCGCCATGCTTTGCAAGCAAACCGACAACGGTCATAGTGTCGGCGAGGATGCGGATACCGCGTTCCGCTGCGCCGCAGGCCTCGGCGAGGGCGGCGGCGGTATTGTTTCCTTCGGCGACCTTTGTAAAAAGTTCGAGCTCGACGGCTGATTTATAGGCTGCCGAGATCTGAAAACCGGTCATTATTTGCCAGATAGGCTGCGGATCGACTAGCGGTGACGAATGGCTCATAAGAAATCTCCTGAAAGAAATTGTTGGATTTGGGAG
>CAYSMU010000262.1:0-5084 GCA_964432145.1 uncultured Chloracidobacterium sp. | reverse complement strand
AGGGAATCTATTCTTCCATACATGGGAATATTTACCAAGACGTCACATTTTTCAGCCACGAGTCTGTGCAGCCCGCTGCCCTCGGCTCCGAGAACCAGAGCGGACGACCGTGTCCAATCCCAGTCGGTGTATTCCAATTTAGCATCCCCGTCGGTGCCGACGACCCATATATTGTTAGCCTTAAGTTCTTCGATAAAACGATTGAGATTGGCGGTTTTGGCGACCTTGACGAACTCGATCGCCCCGGCTGAGGATTTTGCGACCGTGTCATTCAAGCCCGCCGCCCGGCGCTCGGGAATAATAATGCCGTCGGCGCCGGCACATTCCGCGGTACGAATAATCGCGCCGAGGTTTCGCGGGTCTTCTACCCCATCGAGCAGCAGCAGTAACGGCGGGTCGCTCGCATGTTCGAGTATCTCATCGGTCGTAACATACGAAGCCGCGGCCGCGAAAGCCATTACCCCCTGATGGGTGACTCCCGGCCCGAGATGTTTTGCGAATGTCTCGCGCGGCACGCGGTTCCAGGCTATGGAGCGCCCGCGGCAAAGTTCAATGATCTCGGACAGACGATTTTCGCGGGAGCCGTCGGCGATCCAGACCTTATCGACACGTCTGCTCTCGGCCCGAAGGGCCTCGAGTACCGGAAGAACTCCGTAGATCACAGAGGGATCGACGGATATAGCCGGCGGTTTGCGTTCTTCACGCGTGCGGGCCTTTTCCACGGGGCGAGGTCCGCGTCCGTTCCTGAATTTTGAGCTGCTGCCTTTCATTCGGTTCTGATATGGTACTGGAGCCGTGAGAATTTCGTGAACTGCAAAAAGTTATTTGTCGACGCGATGCTGCCAAACCCGCGCTTGCCAAAGCCGGTACGGTGCACTCCAAGCGTGTCGTTTCTCGTTTCAGTGGGCCAACTGGACTCCAAAAGCGGCCTGATGCTCCCGTAGGATTCGTTGACGAGGGCATAGGGCAGAGCAGCTTTTAACCGCTCGATCAAAACCCGAAGGTTCTCGGATGCCAGAACACTCATCTGCTCGCCCAGCCCTGAAAAATCGAAGCCGGTCGTCCTGATCCGGAATCCGTTTGCCTCGCCCCTCGCGTAAAGATCGATCACGGTTTCGTCCGAGCCGGTTGCACTTGCGTCGATGATATCAGCCGGCCCTTTTCGGCGCCGTTTCTCCAGAACATCGGTTCTGCTGGTGACCAACTGCCCCACGACCACGAGGACGATCTCTGCCGCGTCGAGATCTTTCACCTCTCCCGTATTGAAATCCCGCAGGTTGATCGTGCCCTCGCCGAAGTCGATATGCTTAAGGCGTACGGGCGGCGTCCCGGCAACAAGAAGGGCATCGCTCACTATCTGGCATTCAACGCTTAAGCTGCGAAGCCTCGCAGCGAGTATCTCCGCCTTTTGCTGAGTTTCGACCCGGGTGATCGGGATAGGAACGGATGTCCCAAGCACGCCGCTGATTTCTGATTCGTCGAGCATAAGCATCGACGCTATCTGCATAGTCGCCCGATCGTCCGGCTTTCCGTTTCCCGACGCAATAATATTCCAACCCAGCTGCCAAGACTCGAGCGGTTGATGGCTAAGCTTGAGATCGACGGCCTTCTCTACGGGCAGATCGAGGGGCTTGCCGCAATAGAGACAATCCACTCGATTTGGGGGATTTGAGCGGGAGCAGCCTGTGCACGCGTTCATCTCGCCGGGTTTGAAGGCAATATCCTCCGACTGAATGTTCGGGTCAAAATTGCTGAGCGGATCGGCGTTTTCGGCCATAAATGTCGACCAGGAAAGCAATTTTATCATTTTCAGTTCAAATTTGCTTGACCGTTGCGGAAGCAAACGGCAAACTACAGATGGCTGTAAATATACTGAAATAGGTTAGAAGTGACGTTCGGCAGAAACGAGAATAGATAATAGATTTACTAAGATTAAGGCTGGTTTTTTGACACAAAAGTAATTTGATCCGCGCTAAGGACTCCCCGGTTCAGTTCGATCACTTCATTTCGCCGCAGTTCCCGAAAACCTAATTTCAGTTGGGGACAGCTTTGATTCTCGAAGTTTGAGAGGTAAAACGAAATGCAGTTCGATACGACGGCCAGTTCCTCTTGGAAGTTTGGGCACCGTGGACGCGTAGCCGTCTTTATAGATGGAAACAACCTGTTTCACGCCGCTCGGTTTCACAATATCGATATCGATTACAACAAGCTGCTTCGGGTCCTATTGGGTGATGGCCGCTTGTTGCGGGCATTCTTCTATACCGGAGTTGACGTCGGGGCCGAGCGGCAGCAGGGATTCCTCTTGTGGATGCGGCGAAACGGCTTTCGCGTCGTTCAAAAGGAGCTCAAGACGTTTTACGACGGTACTCGCAAGGCGAACCTGGATGTTGAGATAGCCGTCGACATGCTTAGCCTCGCAGGGCGATACGACACCGCCGTGCTCGTCTCGGGCGACGAGGATTTTGTTTATGCGATAAATGCGGTCGCATATAAAGGATGCCGTGTCGAGATCGCGGGCTTTCGGTCAAATACCGCCCCAAGGCTGATCGATGTCGGGGACTTTTTCATAGACCTCGGAGATATCGCCGATCTCATAAGGAAAGACGGGCATCAATCCGGCGAATACGAGATCCCATCGTTCGTGCCGCCCGAGGAATTGGGCCGGACGGAACCCCACGACCGATAGCCGACGACAGCCGATGAAGTTGTTTACCGTTGACGGAGCAAATGAGGTTTTACGGGCGATAGCTCCGAAACTTCTCGTTCTTAGCGATCTATACAAAAAGCTCGATGAACTGCGGCCTGACGCAAGGGCGGCGGCCGGAGCCTCCGATTTCGGAGGCGGGATGGCGGGCGGCACCGCCTATGTCAATAGCCTTTACGAGATCGGCAAGATCACCACGGAGGTCTTTCAGGAGGGTATCGAGATCAAGGATCCGGCTCGCGGGCTGATCGACTTTCCCTGCTTAAGGGGTGACCGGGTAGTTTACCTTTGCTGGCAGATCGGCGACGGCGATGATATCAGTTGGTGGCACGAAGTAGATGCGGGATTTGCCGGACGCCAGCCTTTATAGTTTTCCACATAGCGCTTAAGGATTTCCACACCCTGTTGAGATCTTTTCGAATCGCGAAAAAAGTCAAAGTTTACTGCGCTTTAGGGTTGACGGCTTAAAGTAAATCCTGATACGATTGCTTAGTTTTTCGAAAGTTCGTTACATCGATTCCAAGCAAAGTCAGATCGAAACGCCTATGAATTGCCCCGTTTGCGCTCGGAGTTTAGCCCCGACCCTTTCGATTTGCCCGTCCTGCGGCGCGATGATGAACGACACCGTCCGCGAAGAGCTTCAGACCAAGATCATTCAGGGAGTGCCATCCAAACCTGAGATGAGAGCTGAGGTAGTGACGGAGCCGGTTGTTCCACGCCCGGAGATCGCTCCGCCGCTGGTGCATAAGAGGCCGATCTCGACCAAACCACAGACGGCAGGCTTGGTCGCCCCTAAAACCAGTCCGACTCTCGTCGGTTTTCAGAACAAGAACACCGCGGTTCCGGATTGGCGGCTGCAGCTTCAGAACGCGGTCCAGCAGCGAAGGAGCTCGACCAAACCGTCATCCGATGCCGGCCATCATTTTCCAATGAATGGCGGGGCCGCTCTAAAAGCAGAGCCGATGCGAGATCCCGAGCCGACACCGGTGATCGGCGATACGCGCGTTGCTAATGCGCTTAAGCGGATAGAGGAATCACGAAAGGCATTTCTTGAGCCGCCGGTGCCGGCCAGAAAGCCCGTCGCGCCAAAGCCCGCGGCACTCAGACCGTTTGGAGTAGTTGCACCTACGTCAGGGGCACACCCATCTTTAAGCGCATCTGCGCCTTCACCGGCGGCGCCTAAACCAAAGCTTGTCGCTCCGTCGCCCGCGACCATGCCTCCTGTGTACAGGGAAAAGCGTGACACGAATAAGCTGCCGCCGCTTGAGACGCCGTTTGAACCGGTGTCAGCCACTCCGGACACGATTGAGATCTCAGAGTCCATGGCGAATGACAGCATACCGGAATTTGGTGAGATCAAGCGTATCAGGATCAAGGCAGAGGCAGAGGAACTGACCGATGGACGGACCGCGGAGATCGTCGATGACGATATCGAGGACCTTGCTCCGTTCTCGATGCGCTTCGGTGCAGGGCTCTTTGACCTAATAATCGGACTATTCGCGAGCATGCTGATCCTGTCACCGGTCGCGTTTTCCAGAAGCGATTGGTTCTCGACGTCCGCCATGCTTGTTTTTGCCGGGACGACGGCGCTCGTGATGTTTATTTACATGACGATATGCCTTGGCTTTTTTGGCAAAACGATGGGAATGAGGCTTTTCTCGCTCGAGCTAGTCGATGCGGTCGAAAACGAGTATCCGACGCTGCATCAGGCAGCGATCAACTCATCGCTGTTCATCGTGGGGTTGATCTGCGGCGGCGCGGGATTCCTGACGATGTTCTTCAACGAGGAAAAGCGGGCTGCCCACGATCTACTCTCGGGCACGATACTGGTTCGCGAATTCTAGACACTAACGGTTAAACATCCGGCCCAAAGGTTGTTACTTGCAGCCTTTGGGCTTTTCTGCGTCTGACCTACACTATCTGCATGGGCGACGATGCGAAACTCCTTACGGAAGACGAAAAGAGAAAGGCTCGTATCGAGGAGCTGGCCGACAAGGCGCGTTTGAAGGCAAACAACGAGATCCGCAAGGCCCGGAAATTGATCGCTAACCTTAACTCCGACCTGAGCAAACACGGTGACCCGGAACTATGGAAGCGATATGGCGACCTGATCCTCGCCAACAGTACCAATGCGTCCCGGGAAGACGACCTGATACTGGTGACCGACTATTTCGACGTTGAGGCTCCGACGATCCGCATTCCAGGCGAGGCCCGATTCTCATTGAATGAGATCGCCGAGGGATATTTCCGCAAGTATACAAAGGCTCGGAACGGCGTCCGTATGGTTGGCGAACGCCTTGACGCGGCCAACGCGGTGATAATGGCCGCAGCCGAACGCCTCGACCGGATCCAGGATGCCGTCGACAGAGAGGACGAAGAA
>CAYSMU010000261.1:0-5094 GCA_964432145.1 uncultured Chloracidobacterium sp. | reverse complement strand
GGAGCCGGAGGTGCGTCGATGGCCTTTTTCAAGTCAAACTTGATACTAAAATATCGCTCGCTTCCCATGCGGCGGAGATTGTAGCTGAAGTATTCACCGGCAACCATGTCCATCCACCAGACGTTTGTCGCGGCGGCCGCGATGACCTTTACGGTCTGCTCATCCGCGGGAAACATCTGCCTCGTCGGCATCCCGACGCTTGTCGTCCAACCGCCATACATCGTAACGGCGTCCGGTTTACCGTCCTGATGGCGATGGTCATGGCGAAGCTCAATACGGTCTTTCTTTTTTGTCAGAACCCACGTCCGCGAACGATCATCTCCTACCATGAACGGAATTCGGATACGGTCCTTCTCGCATGAGCGAACGTGCATCACCAATGCCTTGTCTTTGAACGTTGTATCATCTGCCGGTGCTGCCGCAACCGAGCCGGCAAATGCCTTGCCACAGAGCTTTTGCAGTTCATTCCAAAATACGGTGGATGGCGCGCCCGCGACACTCGGGGCCTGTGCCGAGGCCGCTGCCGAAAGGGCGATCGCGATGGTCAAAGTAACGATGATACGCATGATCGGAATTCTAATATGGGAAGACCTCGACTTTTTTGAGCACGCCCTTTTTAAGGCGGATCACCCAGATCACGCCGTACTCCGTCTCGACGAGATTTCGAAAGATCTCCTTCTTGGCAAATAGGTTGGCGAGCCCGGGAATGGTATTGCTGTGGCCAACTATTAGGTTGTGATCGGTCGTGCTCGCCATGATCTTCGCAACGAGATCCGCCGGTTTTGTCGGGTCGTAAGTTTGGATCTCTTTTTTTCGATAGGCTGCAATTGGTTCAGCGGTCTGCCTGGTCCGCTTGAAATTTGTTGAGAATATTTCGTGCGGCTTGTATCTCTTGGCGATATTCATCAACCGCAGCGCACGTTCGCGGCCCTCGGCAGAAAGGTCGGGGTCACCGTTCTTTGGGTCAGAGGCGTCCTTTTCCGTGTGACGGACGAGGACGATGGTCTTATTATCGCTTTGGGCGACGCCGACCTGGCCAAATATGCAAACGGCAAAAACCGTCAGAGCAACGAATAAAAGATGCGATTTCATTGTTAAGGGATTCTACACGAACATCTTCCCCGGATTCAAAATACCATTCGGATCAAATACCTTCTTTATGCCCTTCATCACCTCGATCGTCGGTTTATCCAGTGCATAATCCAAATAGGCAGACTTTACATAGCCGATGCCGTGTTCACCCGATATCGTGCCGCCGAGGTCGACCGAAAGCTGAAAGGTTTCGGCTACACACTTGCGTGCACGGGCTATAGCGTCGGCATCGTCCCGGTCGACGACGAAATTGACATGAATATTGCCGTCGCCGGCGTGGCCGAAATTGGCGACGAAAGTGTCGTGCTTTTTGCCGATCTGCTCGATCGTTGCGACGAGCTCGGGCACCTTTGAACGCGGAACGACAACATCTTCGTTGATCTTGAGCGTGCCGTACTTCATCAGGCTTGGCGAGATAGCTCGGCGAACGTCCCAGAGTTTGTCCTCCTCTTCTTTGGAACGTGCACGCAGAATATCGAAGCCGCCGTTTTCGGCGATGATCCTTTCGATCAATACAGCATTTTTCTCGACTTCTTCTCTTGAGCCGTCAACCGCAACGAGCAAGATCGCTTCGGCATCAGGCGAGAGTCCGAATGCAAAATTTTCTTCGACCGCCGCCACGCAGTACTTATCAATGACCTCCATCGCCATCGGCAATAGGCCATGCGGCGTAAACTTGGTCAGTACCTTGCAGGCCGCCTCCATCGAGTGAAAGTTAGCACGAACGGTCGATGTTGCCTCAGGCATCGGCAGCAATTTAACTGTCGCCTCAGTAATGATGCCGAGCATTCCCTCGCTGCCGCACATCAGGCCGGTCAGATCGAAGCCGACGACGTTTTTCACAGTTTTGCCGCCCGTGCGGATTATCTCGCCGGTCGCTGTAACGACCTCGAGGCCGAGAACATGATGTTTGGTCACGCCATACTTGGGGGTACGCATTCCCCCCGCATTTTCGGCGATATTGCCCCCGATGAAGCTGTCCTTGTAACTGGCCGGGTCGGGTGCAAACATCAAGCCCTGCTCCTCGACCGCCTGCTGCAGAGAGTACGTGGTGATTCCAGGCTGACAAACAGCGTACAGGTCATCGACATTGATCTCGATCATCTTATTCATCCGGTCCGTGCCGATAACGATGCCGCCCTCGGTCGGTACTGCTCCGCCCGTATATCCGACACCGCCGCCGCGAGCTGTTACGGGAAACAGATATTCGTTCGCAAGCTTGAGAATATCTACCATTTGAGCAGTCGATTCGGGAAAGACAACGGCCTCAGGCGGAAATTTTTCCTTTACGGCGTCAGCTCCATACGGTTCAATGCGAGTGGGATCGACAACGACATTTTCCTTGCCGACGATAACGCGCAGCTTATCCAAAACCTCGGGTTTTGAAGCAGAGGTCGTCTTTCGTCCGTGGGAAGTGAAGTGTATCGATTCAAAGTTCGCCATGCGTCAATCCTAGCAAAATTTACCAATTCGATATATTTCTGCTAAACTCTCGAAAAATAGAAATTTCGCTCTCTCGTCGCTTTTCCGGCTGGAAATCGCAACCAAGAAGTTCAAATATGAAACTGCCAAAGATCTCGCTGACCTGGAAGATCATGATAGGCCTCGTGCTGGGAATTTTTCTCGGCTGGCTCATTCGTGAGATTGATCTAAAGTCTGCCGACCACCATGTTTTCGGTATTGAGACGCAGACGCTGCTGTCGTTCATCCGATCACTGTCGACGTTATTTCTAAATCTCATCAAATCGATCATCGCACCGTTGATCTTCGCGACTCTTGTCGTAGGCATTTCAGGTACAGGCGATATCAAACAGGTCGGGCGGATCGGTGCCAAATCGCTGTTGTATTTCGAGATCGTAACGACGATCGCCCTGTTCGTCGGCCTTGCCGCGGTGAATATTACACGGCCGGGCGACGGCGTCTCGCTCAGCGGCATCGCAAAGGGCGAAGACAAGGCGGTACTGGCCCAGAAGGCACAGGCGTTTTCAAAAGAGTCCAGCGACGCAGCGGCGAAGGCGGCCGAGCTGCGTGCCCGAGCCGTCTCGGATCCAAATGCCCTGATCGAGGCCGAGAACCAATCTGCGATCGCGGCCCAGAAGGCGGCTGAGGCCGCGAGTGCGGCCGCAAAGGGCCTGACGGCCCCCGAGCCGCCCGCGAAACCGCAGTCCTTCGGCGACATAATTGCCCACCTTTCACCAACGTCGATCATAAAGGCAATGGCTGAGGGCGACGTGCTGCAGATCGTTGTCTTTTCGGTATTGTTTGCTCTCGCGGTCACGGCGATCGGGCCAAAGGCAAAGGCCGTCGTCGATTGGTGCCAATCGCTGGCCGATATCATGTTCCGATTTACGGAATACGTAATGAAGTTTGCCCCGGTCGGCGTAGGAGCGGCAATGGCGTATACCATTGCCCATAATGAACAAGGGTTAGGTGTATTAAAGAATCTCGGTGCGCTTGTACTTACGCTGTACGGAGCATTGATCGTATTTGCGACCCTCGTCCTTCTGCCGATCGCACTAATGTTCAGGGTGCCGCTCAAGGACTTTTTCAACGCCGTCAAGACTCCGGCGTCGATCGCCTTTGCGACAACCTCAAGCGAATCCGCACTTCCCAAAGCAATGGAAAACCTTGCCCGGCTTGGCGTGCCACGAAGGATCGTCGGTTTCGTCCTGCCGACCGGATACAGTTTTAATCTCGACGGTACGACACTGTATCTGGCACTCGCGTCGATCTTTGTCGCCCAGGCAGCCGGCGTCGAGCTTTCGTGGACGCAGCAGCTCTTGATGTTGGGCACGCTTATGCTGACCTCAAAGGGAGTAGCCGGCGTTCCGCGTGCGTCATTGGTCATCCTGCTCGGTACGCTGGCATCATTTAACCTTCCGGTCGAAGGGGTCATACTTATCCTGGGCGTCGACGAACTGATGGACATGGCCCGAACGGCGACAAACGTTGTCGGCAACTGTCTCGCGACGGTGGTCATCGCCAAATGGGAAGGTGCCTTCCGCAACGAAGAATGGGAACGTGAAGAAGCCGAACTCGAGGCTGTGACGGGACTCAACCCGATCGTTTCGACATAGAGCGGTATGTTTCCTATCGGCGACGACAACTCTGACCGGCGAATAATGCCAGTGGTAAATTGGGTTATTGTCGCGCTTAACATCCTCGTCTTTCTATTGCTTCAGCAACTGGGCAGCAACGACGCGTTCTCGTATGCTTTTTCGCTGGTACCTCGCGAGATCATGACCGGTACGGATCTCGCCGGCGTACAGATAATTCGCGATTCGCTGGGGAACTCCGCGCAGATCACCCATTACGCGACGCCGCTGCCGGTCTATTTCAATTTCCTCAGCTCGATGTTCATGCATGGCGACATCATGCACATATTCGGGAACATGGTGTTCCTGCTGATCTTTGGCGACAATCTCGAAAATGTGCTCGGCCATATCCGTTACGCGATCTTTTATGTTGTGTGCGGATTCGCGGCGGCGGCTGCACAGATCGCTGTCAATACCGATTCGATCGTCCCGATGCTTGGTGCCTCCGGTGCGATCTCGGGTGTCCTCGGCGGATATCTGCTCTTGTTCCCGACAAAACCGGTCCGGGCGATAATATTCAGGTTCGTCACGACGGTGCCGGCCTATGTTGCTCTCGGTTTCTGGATCGGTTACCAGATACTTCTCGGGTTCCTGACGCCGTCCGCCACCGGCGGCGTGGCCTATGCTGCCCATATCGGCGGATTCATCGCCGGGCTGCTGCTCATTAAACCATTCGGCATAGGACGGGCGAACTGATCATTTTCCGGTCAGCAATCTCGAGACGAACTCGCGATCATCAAAATCGCCAAAGGCTCCAAACCTCACCACCGCCATATCGTGAGACCGGATAACATAGAGTCTCTGATTTCCGGCTCCTGCGGCCATGAATATGTCGAGCGGTTCGCCGGTCAGTTTATCGCCCGCACCAGTTCCGGCAAGATTCGCGCGCTCGCTGCCCCCAGGGCCC
>CAYSMU010000260.1:0-5119 GCA_964432145.1 uncultured Chloracidobacterium sp. | reverse complement strand
ACTGGACATATGCGGCCGGAGCCGTCATCGCGGTGTTCCACGATGTTCTGATAACCCTTGCGTTCTTCTCTGTATTTCAGTGGGAAGTTAGCCTCACCGTACTCGCAGCATTGCTGACCCTGGTCGGGTTTTCGGTGAACGACTCGATCGTTATCTTTGACCGAATTCGCGAGAATCTGACACTGCATCGCGGCGAGTCGCTCTACAAGCTGACCAATCAGTCGATCAATCAAACGATGTCTCGGACCATCGTCACGAATGGACTAGTATTTCTCGCCGTATTGGCGCTGGTCCTTTTTGGCGGTGAGGTGTTGAGAGGCTTTTCGCTGGCTTTGTTCGTGGGTTCGATCACGGGTACGTATTCGACCATTGCGATCGCCAGCCCGATCGCCATCTGGTGGCAGAGCAAACTCGGTGATTCGAGAGTTCGTGAGGTTATGGTCCAGCAGCCGCAGGCAGGTGAAAAGCTTGCTTCGTCCGCTCGTCGCTCCGTAACGCGGCGGCCGGTCACAAGGTGAAGCGGATCTGATCCGGGCGTTGTGATGCCGCTTTTTCGTTTTGCGGCGTACGTCGGGAAATGGGTCGATCAAGTTTAGTAAATATTGCAAAAATTAGTTGAAAGAGCAGTAATCTTTCTTGACTTTCACTAAGTAAACTTTTAGACTTCATTCCGTTGCTGGTCAATTAATCGTTTTACTGTTGTGCGTTCCGACTTATACGTTGCGGGGAGGCACTTTTTGTAGAACTTTTGTGTATTCGGCGGCCCATCCAGGGACATTCGGGTGCAGCAAAAACGGAAAGACATATAAGACGTCGACACGTGGTACCTCTTAACGAGGCTCGCGGTGACAACTTGGGCTTTTGTTTATATCATCTAATGCAATAGTAAGGTTTCGTAACCCTTGACCTACGTTGGCACCGGAAGAAGGGAGGAATTAAGATGCTTGATCAGTTAGTAGAATCAAAAAGCAATTCGGCGGAAAACAAGCGACGGAGCGAATTTTTGCTTGCCGTGTTTGTTGTCGCGGTGACCACGCTGCTTAGCAGTTGGACATACAGCCTGTTTGCAAAGGACTTTGGGATGGGCGGCGATGACCTGTCGCTGACGACGCTTGTCGCACCGGTCCCGGTCGCGGAAGAAGAGCCGCCGCCTAAGCCGGAGAAACAGCCCGAACAGCAGAAGCAGCCTGATGTTGATATCCGAAAGGAGCTCATTCAGAACATCATGCAGAGCCCGGTAAAACCGCCGGATACGATCAGTACGGCCAAGAATCCTGTCAAGGAAATGCGCCTCGATCGTTTGACCAAGCTGGGCAGCACGGATGCCGACACCGGGGCCCGCGTGGATTCGGGTGCGGCGCGTGTCGTCAATGACGGTGGTACTGGCGGTATCTCAACGGGTACCGGCACTGCGACCACCGGCGGAACTGACGAAGAAGATGCTCCGCCACCGCCGAAACCTACGCCCAAGCCGGTCCCCAAGACCGTTTCGGGCGGCGTGCTTAATGGTAAGGCGACCAGCCTGCCTAAGCCGCCTTATCCTGCCGCAGCCAAGGCTGTTCGTGCGGGTGGTGCGGTCAGCGTACAGGTCCTGATCAGTGAGAGCGGCAGCGTGATCTCTGCGTCGGCTGTCAGCGGACACCCCTTGCTCAGGGCGGCTGCGGAGAGCGCGGCTCGCGGAGCCCGGTTTAGCCCGACGCTTTTGTCGGGGCAGCCGGTCAAGGTTTCGGGTGTTATCACGTACAATTTTGTCCCGTAAGGGATAAGGATTCAGCGGGAAGCGGCCTATGAGCCTCTTCCCGCAGGTCTTTAAAAAGCAATCGTAAATTTTTTGATTTTCTTTGGAGGAAAAACCATGACATTTTTAGGCAGCCTGATCGCTTCGGATATTTCGGGCTTTTTCATGATGTTCACCGGCGAGGGTGTCTCGTTTGGTATCTACGATATCGCAAAGAGTCTGACCATTCCGGGTTGGGGCGTTATCATCACGCTTTTGATCCAGTCGGTGTACATGATCGCTGTCGGTATCGAACGCTGGCTGACTTACAACAAGGCCAAGGCACAGTCGCGTCAGTACGCTCCGAAAGTTGCCCAGGCGCTTAAGAACAGCAACATCGATGAGGCCATCAATATCAGCGACAAGCACAAGGACTCGCACCTCGCGATGGTTGTCTCGTCCGGTTTGAAGGAGTTTGCCGCCCATTCGGGATCTACTGAGATCACAGATCTTGAGATGGAAGCTTCGAAGCGTGCCCTCGAGCGTGCGATCGCCGTTAAAACTGCTGAACTCAAGCGCGGCCTCGCCGGTCTCGCGACCGTTGGTTCGACCGCTCCGTTCGTCGGACTGTTCGGTACCGTGGTTGGTATCATCGGTGCGTTCCAGGCCCTTCGTGCTAACGAGTCGGCTGGTATCGGCGCGGTCGGCGGTGCTATCGCTGAGGCCCTCGTCGCTACCGCTTTCGGTATCCTCGTGGCCATCCCGGCTGTGTGGCTCTTCAACTATTTCACGAACAAGGTCACGAGTTTTGGCGTTGAAATGGAGAACTCGGCATCCGAACTGGTTGATTACTTTATCCGTCAGCGTGGTAAGCAGATCCGCGGCTAACGTCAGCTTCGGCTCTAGGATTTTTTGATAGGAGAAAACTGCTATGGCTGTCAGTGTTGGCGGTGCAAGTGAGTATAATTCGGAGATCAACGTTACGCCGATGGTCGACGTGATGCTGGTGCTGCTGATCATCTTCATGATCGTCACACCGCTCCTTCAGCAGGGTGTTTCAGTTAACCTTCCGCGCGATATGGTCAGCCCGGACGAGGACGGCGATATCGCAAAGGACACCTCTGTTATCGTTGCGATCCCTGACAATAGTAATTTTTATATTGGCAAGGAACAGTATCCGATCGATGCTCTCGGAGATGTGATCAAACGGCGCATGGAGGGGAAAACCCCGGACAAGCGTATTGTTTACATCAAGAGCGGCGTTGATGTGGACTACGGGCGTGTGGTCGCTGCGATCGATACGATCCGCAAACAGGACATCGACAAGATCGGACTGGTGGCGGACAAGAAGAAGGGTACCGATAATAAATAATTCAGTTCCCGGGCCTTGATCCCGGCAACTTAGAAGGAAAGGAAAGGTAAAGATATGGGAATGTCTACTGGCGGCGGTGACGGCGCCACACCTCATATTAACGTAACACCGTTGATCGACGTGTTGCTTGTTCTGTTGATCATTTTTATGGTCATCACTCCGCTTAAGCCGAGCCGGTTTGAGGCTAAGGTGCCCGCGGAGCCTAAGGACGAGCAAAACGTCAACGTTAAACCGAATCCGTTGACCCTCGTCGTGGCGATCAACAAGGAAACCAAGGGCATAACCCTGAACAACAATCCGTTTGGAGACGTTTCCGATACCGATACGCTCAAGAACGAGTTGACCAAGATCTTTAAGGATCGTGAGAACAACGGCGTTTTCCGTGAGGGCACGAACGAGGTCGAAAAAACGATCTTCCTCAAGTCGCCCAAGTCCGTTCGGTACGGTGATGTGGTCAAGGTGATCGATGCCGCCAAGGCTGCGGGCGCGTCGCCGATCGGTCTTCAGATCGATGATCTAACAGATTAATTTCGTCGCAGGATTGCCGGACTGGGTGGCCGGCAGCTCGACGGTGAATGGAGTCAAATGATGAGATTCTCTCGTATTGGAGTGATCGCTCTCTTATCGATAACCGTATTGGTGGGGACGAATTGCTCGTATTACAACCGGATCATGGCCCGTAAAGACCTGGTCGATGGTTCGAACGCCTATAAGGGCAGAAAATTCGGTGAGGCCGAGCAATTGTTCAGGGACGCGGTCAAACGCGATCCCAAGGGTGAGACCGTCGAGGGTAAGACGGCTCAACTCTTCCTTGCTCGTACGCTGCATTCGCAGTATATCGGTGATCGCAAAAATACCGCTAAGGCGGAGGAAGCTATCTCCGAGTATCAGAAGGCTCTTGCCTTGAATCCTAACGACCAGAGCTCATACAAGGCGATCGCGAGCCTTTACGAGAATCTTCAGCAATCGGATAAGTGGCTCGCGTGGGTTACCGCACGCTCGACTAATACGAGCATACCGCCTGAGCAGCGGGCAGAGGCTCTGACCTCTCTTGCGGCGAAGAAGAACACCTGCGCTAACGACATCACGGATACCGAGCAGACGAAGAAGACCGTTACCAAAGATGGCAAGCAGGTATTTGAGTTTGTTAAGCCGGCTAAGCCTGAGGACCTGGAGGCTCTTAAGAAGTGTGTCGAAGAGGGCACAGCTCTCGCCACGCAGGCGGTTGCTCTCGAGCCCGCCGAGGTCAAGAACGCCAAGAGCCTCGACGTCAAATCTTTGACCGACGCTCAGCTCAAGGAAAAACAGGACCTCCTAAAGGTGTTCGAATCCGCTCGCTCGTATAAGGCCAGCCTGATGATCCAGGATATGCGTCTCGCAGAGATGGAGGGCCGGACCCCGGATAGGGACCGCCTGAAGACCGAGTCGGACGCGGCGCGGACCGCCTTCCTTGAGATCAGCGATGTTGTCAAGAAGATCCAGGCTGAGATCGACGAAAGGGCCGCTGCAGCACTGGCCGAGGCGACCCGCGAAAAGGCAAACGCCAACGCAAACAAAGCTAAATAGGCAGACGGGTTTTTCTTTCCAACTTAGGTGGTGCTCAATTACAATATTGAGCATCGCCTTTTGTTTTAGGTGGTTTTGCGATGATCCGAATCGAAGATGTGATCGAAAAGGTGCAGGGGAATCGGCCCGGGGCCGATGTCGACCTTATTCGCCGCGCATACCTCTTTTCGGCGCTTCATCACAGGGGCCAGACGCGTGCGTCCGGCGAGCCGTATCTTGTTCACCCGCTTGAGGTTGCCGAGATCCTTGCGGATATGCGTCTTGACGAGACGAGCGTCTCCACGGGGCTTCTGCACGACGTTGTCGAGGACACTCTGGTCGATCTCGACACGATAAAGTCATATTTCGGCGACGAGATCGCTCTTCTTGTCGACGGCCTCACAAAGATCGCGAATATCAGCGACCTCTCAAAAGAAAAACAGCAAGCCGAAAACGTCCGCAAGATGGTTTTAGCAATGATTACG
>CAYSMU010000259.1:4820-5126 GCA_964432145.1 uncultured Chloracidobacterium sp. | reverse complement strand
CCGCCGCCAAAATCGAATACGGCGATGATCTCGTCTTTTTTCTTATCTAAACCGTACGCCAAAGCGGCCGCCGTCGGCTCGTTGACGATACGCAGAACGTCGAGGCCCGCGACCTTGCCGGCGTCCTTTGTTGCCTGACGCTGTGCGTCGTTAAAGTAAGCGGGCACGGTAATAACCGCCTGCTCGACCTTCGATCCGAGATAATCTTCGGCCGACTGCTTCAGTTTCTGCAGCACCATTGCCGCGATCTCCGGCGGGCTGTACTGCTTGCCCTCGGCATTGACACGCACGTCGCCGTTCCCGGCC
>CAYSMU010000259.1:0-4810 GCA_964432145.1 uncultured Chloracidobacterium sp. | reverse complement strand
CGGGACCTGCTTGATCTCCTCAGAGACCTCGTCGTACTTGCGGCCCATGAAACGCTTGATCGAATAAAGCGTGTTCTCGGGGTTGGTCACGGCCTGACGCTTGGCGACCTGGCCGACCAGCCGATTGCCGTCCTTTGTGAACGCAACGACCGACGGAGTTGTGCGTCCGCCCTCGCTGTTTGTAATGACGACGGGCTCGCCGCCTTCCATAACGGCAACGACCGAGTTGGTCGTTCCGAGATCGATACCGATTATTTTGCCCATATTTTTATCTCCAAATCCTAATAATTGCCTGCGATCCTCAAATAATTTTGCCTTTTGCCTTTTTATTTTTTACTTTTACAAGGCTTGAGCATGCACACAGAATAATACTTGAGTGTCTCATTGTCAAGTTTATTTTAGCTCGCACCGCAGGCTCTTTGTTTTGCCACGTCGCTGCTGAATTTTGGCTTCCGCCTTCTGAATTCCGTCGGCTGATTTGATAAAATCTGCGGTGTCCAGATCAATCAGGAGACGTCGTATTTCAGATCATGTTCCTTAACAAATTTGCTTTCCTTTTTCTGCTTATCGCTGTATGCTCGGCAGCCGCCGTTGCCCAGAAACAAAAATCCAAAGAGGAGTTGGTGAAAGAGATCTCTGCGCTCCTCGCGGCCAAAAAGCCTGAGGATACCGAGAAAGCCTACGGCCTGGCGAAGGAATTCCTGGCCCGTTTTGGCAAGGACAATAAGGATGGCAAGGACAAGGCTGTCGGGTCCGTCAAGAACTTTGTCGACGGCTATCGCGAGAGCATTTTTTACAAGGCGGTAGATGCAAGCAAGTTCGCTGAGGCTTTCGCATTCGGCAGGGAGATACTCGCCGAGCAGCCCGAGAATCTGGCCGTCCTGGTTAATCTCGCCTACGCGGGATATAACTCGATGGGAGCCAAGCGCGACCGCACGTATGCCGACGAGACGATCGGGTACGCAAAAAAGGTCGTCCCGCTGCTCGAGTCGGGCTTGGTCCCCAAAGAGTGGGCCCCTTTCAAGGACCGCGAAGAAACGATGGCGTGGATGTACTTTGTGCCCGGCTTTGTAAATTTCGACAAGGACATGAAAGAGGCTGCGGCAAGCATCTATAAAGCGACGACCTTCAACGCCCCGATCAAGGATAGCTCGATGCCCTATTACCTCATTTCGGCGTATTATGAAGACGTTTACGGCAAACTGGCGACCGACCTCAAGGCAAAGGTCGCGGCAAGGACCATGACGGACGCGGAGTTCAAGACGGCGAACGACCGCGTGAACAGATCGATCGAGTTGATGATGGATGCATACGCTCGGGCCTACAAAAAGGGCGAGGCAGAAAAGAACCCGAACGCCGCCCAGTGGAAGGACCGCCTGACCCAGGTCTACAAGTACACAAAAAAGACCGAGGAAGGATTGCCCGAGTTTATTAACTACGTGGTAAACACCCCGCTGCCCGACCCGTCGAAGTTCTAGCTTGCGGGCTCGTCAGGCGGTTTCTTTTCGGCCTCGCGCATTAGTTTGGCGACCCAGTAGATGTAGTGAATGCCGGAGAAGACCGCAAAGGCGGCGACCGTCGTGTAAACAGTCGGCAGATAGAATCCGCGAAGCTCCGGCCGGGCAGCGGCGATGAGGATCATAATCACCGCGACGACCTGAACGAAAGTACTCGCCTTGCCGAGCCATGACGGCTTAAAGTCGCGAAAACCCGTCATTATCGTGATCGAAGCTGCGACTGTCACAATGAGCACGTCGCGGCCGATGACGGTCGCCGTCACCCAGAACGGTACGGGCAGAAAACGTGCTGTTCCGAGGACGCTCGGCAAGGTCAGCATGACGAAAGCCGTCGTCATCAACAGCTTGTCGGCGATCGGGTCGATGATCGTGCCCAGTTCCGATTCCTGCTTAAAGCGTCTCGCGATAAATCCGTCGATACCGTCCGAAACGCCCGCGATCGTAAACACGAGCAACGCCCAGCCCTCGCGATGATATACGAGCAGGATCGCGAACAGCGGGATCAACGCCATCCGCAGAAAGGTCAGCAGGTTCGGTATCGTGATTATCTTAGTCGAAACGCCGTCAGACATTTTGATCGTTCGGGCTTGCCCGTCTATTTGTGGAGAAGCTCTGCTTCTCCAGCAGCGTAAAAATAGATTTTGCGGCTATGCCGCCGATTTGTCTATAGAGTCGGCCGGCGGCATAGCCGCGAAAGAACATATACCAAACCTGACGGAAAAGCATAGCTTTTCCGCAATTAGAGCGGCAAAGCCGCAGCATTCCATCGCTAATCTGCAACCTTTAATTCTAACAAGCTTATCTCCGGCGGGCATTGATAGCGCATCGGAACGACTACAGTCCCGATGCCGCGGGTGATATAGATCTGAGAATTGCGGCGAGTATGCAGTCCCGCCTTGAGCTTTCGCTGCGGGAGTATTCGCTTCTCGTCGCTGCGGACCTTGATCTGGCCGCCGTGGGTGTGGCCGCTGAGCGTGAGATCGACGCCGACGCGGGCCGCCTCACGAAAGATGATGGGGTTGTGCGCGAGCAGCAGCTTCATCTCGTCGGGGAACGAGCCGCGGAGCGCCGCCTCAACGTCGGTCTTACCGACCATATAATCGTCAACCCCTGCCAGCCAGAAAGAACCGCGAGCCGTCTCCAGGCGAAAGCCCTCGTTGACCAGCATATTGATGCCCTCGCCGCGAAAGAGGTGCGTGACCAGCTCGGCGTCGGTCCAATGGTCGTGATTGCCGAGGCATGCGTGGACACCGTATTTTGCCTTTAGATCGCCGAGAACCGCCGCGACAGGAGCGATGTATTCTCGCTCGTGCGAAACGTAATCGCCGGTAAGCAGGAACATATCCGGTTTGAGCCGGTTCGCGACTTTCACCACCCGCTCGATGTGTTCAAGAGTAGTAAACGGGCTGTGATGCGTGTCCGAAAGGTGAATGATCTTAAAGCCGTCGAGCTTTTTCGGCAGGCGTTTAAGAAAGATCTCGACCCGTTCGAGCGAAAGGCTGTTAGCCTCGTCTATCGCGCCCTTTGCGATCTTCGACCAGTTGCCGGCAAGCGTACGTATCGGCGCATCCGAGGCCACAATGGCGTTGATGCGCGTCGACAGTTTTGCGCGTCTTGTAGCGAAATTCTCCATGAGGGGTGAGATGGATTATAGCGTTTAGCTGGCGGGAATACAATGGCTTTGTCAGAACCGCCTGCGTGAGCGGGCGGCAATGGCTCATCGAATTAGGCAATGCGAAGATCAAATCGAACGTCGGCAGACCGCTAGAGCCTGTACTGTCAGAACCGCCTGCGTAAGCGAGCAGCAAAGCCTGACGATTCAGACAATTGAGGAATCAATCAAACGACGGCAACTCTCCCCCCTGGCCATTCACAACATAGTCACATGCGGAATAGATATGGTCCTCGTTCCATAGATTCCGACAGCTCCCTTTATCCACCCACGGACTATGATCGAAATGCCAAAGCCCGTCATTTCGAAGCCGACGTGTCGAGTAGGATTTGAGGTCATTAAGGATCCTGCTTGAAAGGGCAAGTGCAGAAACGACCACATGAACGTGGTTGGTTCGAACATTTAGTGCATAGAGAATCCAGTTACGGAACGCGCAAACCTCTCGGATCGCCGCCTCGACTGAGAAGCGTCGCTTTGCGTCTAGAACCACAGGTTCGCTTTTGAGTTTCTTGGCGTTCTGCTGCTCGCGGACAATACGTGATTCGGCTTTCGGGCCGCCGAAGGCATTGTGACTCTTGTCGATCGAACCTCGTTCGTCTCCGTGAAGCCATGTACCGTACGTGCGGAAGGTGATCAGATAGGCGATCGGGGAATCAGTGTCGTTCCATTTGCCCATATGCGAGAATCTATATTAGGAGGTCATTGCCGCCCGCTTACGCAGGCGGTTCTGACAAGACCTTCAAAAACTTCCTCTTACCGACCTGGATCACGACTCCATCGACATTTATTGCTATCTCGGCATTCGCCGCCGTTGCCTTTTCGCCATTAACGCGGACGCCGCCCTGTTCGATCAGGCGGCGGGCTTCGCCTTTCGAGGCTGCAAGGCCGGTATCGGCTAAAAGTTGGGCGAGAGCGTACGAACCCGCGGGGATCTTTACTTCCTCGATCTCATCCGGGATCTCCTTCTGGACAAAACGCCGGTTGAATTCTTCTTCCGCCGCGTCGGCATCAGCCGCAGAATGAAAGTCGCGAATGATGAACTTTGCGAGTTTCACTTTTACGTTGCGAGGATTCTCGGCACCGCTCTCACAATCTGCCTTGAGTTCGCCGATTTCTGAAACGCTCAAGTCGGTCAGCAGCTCGTAATACCGCCACATCAGCTCGTCCGAGATCGACATCACTTTACCGAACACCTCGCCCGCGGGCTCGTCGATGCCGATGTAGTTATTCAGCGACTTCGACATCTTATTAACGCCGTCGAGCCCCTCGAGCAGCGGCGTCGTGAGGATGACCTGCGGCTCCTGTTCGTACTCACGCTGCAGGTTGCGGCCCATCAGAAGATTGAATTTCTGGTCGGTCCCGCCAAGCTCCACGTCGGCATTCAGAGCGACACTGTCATAGCCCTGCACGAGCGGATACAGCAGCTCGTGAAGCGAGATCGGCTTTTCTTCGTTGAGGCGTTTAGTGAAATCGTCGCGTTCGAGGATCTGCTTGACGGTCGTCTTCGCACAGAGCTTAACGAAATCGGCCGCGTTAAATTTGTCCATCCACTCGCCGTTGAATCGCAGCTCGGTCTTCTCCGGATCGAGCAGCTTGAACATCTGCCGCTTGTACGTCTCGG
>CAYSMU010000258.1:0-5136 GCA_964432145.1 uncultured Chloracidobacterium sp. | reverse complement strand
AGCGGAACGCGGCTCGCGCATTCACTATCTTTCGCGATGCAGGCATCGAGCCGATCCTGATCAAAGGGCTAGCCGCGGGGCGGTATTATCCTGATAATGAACCAAGAATTTTCATCGATCTCGATCTGTCGGTTGCATCCGCTGATTTTGCTAAGGCCACCAGGATAGTCCGCTCGGAAGCGGCCGATGGTCTCGCGATCGATCTACATCGAGAACTTCGGCATCTCGACAGCGTTCCGTGGGATGACCTGTATGAAAATTCACGTGAGATTGAATTGGGCGGCGGGATGGTTCGCGTCTTACGGCCGGAGGATCATCTGCGTGTGCTCTGCGTTCACTGGCTAACTGACGGCGGCTCAAATAGGGACCGGCTTCGGGATATTTACTATGCGGTCACAAATCGGGATGCGGATTTCGATTGGGACCGACTGCTGAACATTGTAACGCCAACCAGGCGGCGGTGGATCGTCTGTACGCTCGGCCTGGCATCGAAGTTCCTCGGACTCGATCTCAGCGGAACGCCGGTATCTGCGGCTGTGGAGGATCTGCCCGGGTGGTTAGCCGACACCGTTGAGAAAGAGTGGGCGGCCGATGTTAAATTTGTTCCGCTGGAAGTTGTTATCGCGAGGCGTGAAAACATTATGCAGCAGCTTGGTCGACGACTTTGGCCGAATCCTGTTTGGGCGACGGTTCAAGCCGAGGGCTCCTTTGATGCACCCACGCGGGTTCATTATCAGATCGCGAACATTGTTCGTCGGATCATTCCCTCCTATCGGCGAGTCACATCCATTCTAAGGGCGACGGAAAGTAAATGAATTCCGCTCCGAAGACAATACTGGCTATCGAATCCGCAATTCGCGGCGGCAGTATCTCGCTTATTCGAGAAGATCGCGAAATAGCATACTGGATCGGGTCAAATGATGTCTCAAAGGCCGAGGACTTGCTCGTCAACATCGATGTGCTGTTGAAAGGAAATGCCATGACAATGCGTGACATTCAAATGGTCGCGGTGTCAGCCGGTCCCGGAAGCTTTACCGGTATCCGCATCGGGATCGCCACTGCGTTGGGTCTTAAGACTGGCCTCAACATCCCCATGTCAAGCATCTCAGCTCTTGACGCGATCGCAAATGGCTGCAGCTATTCGCATGAGACTGTTGTAGCCCTGCCGGTCGGAAGAAATGCGATCTGCCGCCAGCGATTCGCCCGAAAAAGCCAATTGCCCGGTGCCGTCAGCGAGCCTGAAACGATCCCTACAGATACACTCGCCGACGAGATCAGACAAGAGTCCGATCCGACATATTTACTCCACAGTTCGCTATATTCTGCGATACCCGGTCACGACAATGTAGTCGATATTGGGGCGAACCTCGCAAACGCGATTGGCATGGCCTGTGCAAGGAACCCCGGAATCGTGGCTGAACCGCTGTTCATCAGCAAGAACTGGTGATTAAGCTCCTGTTGCTCGTTTCCGAGCCTTCAGGATAAAATATAGCCCTTAAGCCGCGATGACCTTATCCCACGAACAACCAATCAATTTGCGTATCCGACCGGTAGAGGTCGCTCACATCGCCGAACTTATCCGGCTCGGTTGCGAAACCAACCTCAGCCCATGGACCGCCCAGCATTACCTTGAAGAGATCAAGAATCCCGCCTCGATAATGATGCGACTTGTGGATGAGCATAACTCGACATTGGGCTTTGTTGTCGGCCGTCAGGTCCTCGGTGGCGAAATTGAAACCCGCATCGATGCTGAGATCTACAATATCGCTATCGATACGCCACATCAGGGCAGAGGTCACGGACAGTTATTGTTCAACGCCTTCAAGGAAACATGTGTCGCGAGGCAAGTAAAGAACATTTGGCTTGAGGTTCGCGAATCGAACAAAAAGGCCATTTCATTTTATGAAAAGAATGGGTTCTCGCCGGTTCAAACGCGCAGGGATTTCTATAAGGATCCTGTTGAGAACGCCCTATTGATGCGGCTGATACTGATATAACATATGGCTTGATAATTTGTTCCCTTCGGTCTAGAATGAAACTTGAGCCGCACCAAAAAGTCATAAATGTCTGGGTGTGGCCCGAAAATTTGACAAGTGAGGACAACACGCCATGGACATGTCAATCGCTGATCCGGTGAGAGACGAACTGCTAAAAAGCAATCCGACGTTCAGAGAACTGGTACATCAGCATGAGGATTTCGAGAAAAGATTGAGCGAACTTGCACATCTAACCTATCCGAACGACGACGAACAATTGGAGGAAGTCACCCTCAAGAAGAAAAAGCTCCAGGTTAAAGACGAGATTTACGCAATGATGCAGCAACACGCCGTTTCGCACTAACAACGGTTTTGCTGCTTTTATTTTTTTCGATTTGGCGACTCGCGGCTCTGTGCCAGGGTCGCCTTATTGTTCTAAGGTGCCGGGCAGCCGTCAAGAGAGTACGCCACCACTCGCTTATTCGTGAGCAGAAAAATAAGAGCGCCTGATCCAATCGGATCGTCAATGACCGTTTCGTCATCTTCCAAAGAAATGAGTCCCAGCGTCCTTCCATTAGACAAGCCCACAAAGATGGCACCGTGCTCGTCTGTACTTGAGATAAGGGCGAGTTCAGGGTTGATCAAGCCCACGTGCGTGACGCGACCGGCCAACCTTTTCTTCCAATTGAGGCCGCCGTTGCGGGGGCGAAGGCTATAAATGAAATTGTCATGAGAAGCCGCAATAAGATATCCGTTCACAACCCGGATCGACGAAACCAAGCCACCGCTTTTAAATCTCCAGTATTCTCGTTCTGCGGCCTTGATCGAGTATATTACGGCTCCGCGTTCATCGCCCGTTATCACGTCTCCTGAAACAGTCTCGGCGATCGCAGTTGCGTCTGCACCGAGCTTTCGCGTCGAGACGATCTCACCCGTTGCGATCAAAATAGTGAACAGTTGTTCCGCAGAAGTCGCAACGATGAGCCGCTCACCATTGATGTAAGGCTCACCTACGAGATCTGAGGCTATCTCACGCTTCCAATTGGCATTCCCGGTTTTTGGATCTAGAGACTGAACTACACCGTTGCCTGAAACAACTATAAGCGATCGCCCCGTGACGGCAACAAAATGTGAGCTAACATCGGGTAACTTGACCGTAGTTCCGGTAATGCCCGTTTCTGGGCTTAAGACTCGAAGCAAACTCGAGACACGCGAATCGCCAATAGCCGGTGTATTCGTGGTAACCACGATTCCATGTGGGCCCACGATCAGGTTTGAGCTCAGTGTGCCGCCCAGTTCCGTTGCCCAGAGCCTTTTTCCGGCATTAGAAATCGCCTCGATCCGTGCGTCAGCGGTAGCAACGATCACCCCGTTTCGATCCCAAGTGATCGACTTGCCGGCCGCAAGATCATAACTCCAGCATCGGGCGACGGCAACTTCGCCCTCAGATCGCAGTTCCGACTTCGCCTGTGATGCGACTTCTGTAACCAGAAATATCAGAATGAAAAGCGGAAACACGGGAAGTCTGAGAAAACTAATGCGGTGCATCAAGTATTGTGATCGGCCGGAGCTAAATTTTCATTTTAGCACACGGCACTTGTCATGTTATATTGATGCCTATACCTGTGGTAAAGTTTGGAGAAAATGTCCCGTCGCTTCCCAGAAATATTGAATCTGCGTGGTATTTGATTCTGCAGACGGCGGCGGCGGGCTAATATCACACATCAGAAGGAAATAGGAGAAGAGAGGAAACGCACATGTCATTCAACAAGATCATATTGGTCGGTAATCTCGGTCGGGACCCGGAACTTAGATATACTCCTCAGGGAACGGCAGTTTGCAGTTTTACGATGGCTACAAATGAGAAACGCCGGGATAAATCGGGCGAATTTCAAAATGTTGCGACCTGGTTCAAGGTGACGCTCTGGGGCAATCAGGCGGAAACCGCTTCAAAGTACCTGACAAAAGGCCGACCGATCTACATTGAAGGAAGACTCCGGATCGAGGAATGGACAGATCGGGAGGGCAATAACCGCCAGACGTTAGAGGTGAATGCAACCGATATGCAGTTCATTGGCTCGCGAGGTGAAGGCGAGGGCGGCAGCGACTTTGCGAGCAGTCATGAGGATTTTGAAACGCACAGCGGACCGCCAGCTTCATCGTCATCAGCGAGCGCAGCCTCCGGCGGCAGCGGAACCTCGGCACCTGTAGCTGCTCCTGCGGGAGATGACGACATTCCGTTTTAAACGGAATTGCGATGGATAATTGTGAAAGGCACGTGAAGAGAATTTTCCTTCCGTGCCTTTCGTGAATCAACAGATAGAACGATACCGTCTTAGACCCATTCGCCCATCTTTCGAAATTTCTTATATCGGCTGTCCAACAAGTACTTCGTTTCAAGGCTAGAGAGTGACTTCAGTTCACTCGCCAATCGAGTTTTCAGTGTATTAGCAATCTTATCAAAGGCCGCTTGCGACTTCTTATTGCCATCGGTGGGCATCGTCCACGGTTCAGTCTCAGGAATTATCTCGTCGATAATTTCAAATTTCATAAGATCGGCAGCGGTCAGTTTTAGGCCTTCCGCCGCGTCTGGAGCCTTTTCGGCGGACTTCCAGAGAATCGCCGCACATCCCTCGGGCGTGATGACACTATAAACCGCATTCTCCATCATTAACACACGGTCGCCGATGCCGATCGCCAACGCGCCGCCGCTGCCGCCCTCGCCAAGGACCACAACGATTATCGGAACTCTAAGCAAGGCCATCTCGCGAAGATTGAACGCGATCGCCTCGGCCTGACCCCGCTCTTCTGCATCTATTCCCGGGTAAGCTCCTGGTGTGTCAATGACGGTGATTACGGGCCGGCCAAATTTTTCAGCCAATTGCATAACGCGAAGTGCCTTGCGATAGCCTTCCGGCTTTGACATGGCGAAGTTCCGATGGCGACGTTCATTGATGTCGCGGCCCTTCTGTTGGCCGATAACGCAAACCTCGAGCCCATCAACACGCGCGAACCCTGCGATCATCGCCGGATCGTCCGCGTAACGTCGATCACCGTGAACCTCGACGAAATCGGTAAAGATCGTCGAAAATAGATCCATCGAATAAGGCCGTTCGGGGTGGCGTGCCATCTGGACGCGTTCGAATGCAGTTGCGGGCAT
>CAYSMU010000257.1:0-5143 GCA_964432145.1 uncultured Chloracidobacterium sp. | reverse complement strand
CGGCGATGCCGGCGGCCGTGAACCAGAGTGTTGACTTGAAGCCCGCAACGGCCGACGCGATAAAGAGGAGACCAACAGATGCCTCGATCAGAAGTGCCTGTGTCGAGCCGCCCAACACCGCGAATAGGCAATATAACAACGCGATGACGATCATGATCGCCGGATAGAGCGAGCGGTCGCGATCCATACCGATCAGCGACGTGAGCACGCCTGTCGCGATGCCGAACAAGGTGCCTACTAAGTATTCCATCAGCCTTCCTCCTCAGTTCCTCTCGCGGTACGATCAGGCATCTGCGGCTTCAGCACCAAACGGACAAACTGGAAAACCGCTCCGATGATCAACGCCAGGATCGCCCCGAAAAAGGGCCAGAAAGCCGATCCAAGTGCCGCATTCCATATCTGCAAAAGGCAAACGGCGATCAGGATCGAAACGAGCGCGTAACTGACAACGGAACTGCTGCCTGCTGCCCTGAGAGCCCCGGGGGCTAATCGGCTCAGGCTTCTTAAAATGGTCACTGCGTAGGGCACCAAAAAGGCGGCCGCAAATCCGCTCAACCATCGCCATTTGGCAGCCGGCAACGGGTCCGCGGCCAGAAAAAAGATCCCGGCTAGGCTGAACGTGAAAGGCAATATTGCGTTGAAAAGCAGCAGTCGAAGCCAAAGCCGCTCGACCTCGCCCCACTTATGCACAGATTCGTTTCTGTAGGCGGCGACGATCCCGGCAAAGCCAGCAATGGCGAGCGATATCTGGGCGGTTGCTATGAAGTATCGATCTGGTTCCACAATCTGAGCGCCTGATTACCTTAGTCCGAGGATCTGGGTCGAGATAAAGCCCCAAATTATCACAGCAAGGCCGCCGATTTCGCCTGCGGCCAGCATATATACATACCACGTCGTCCTGAAATCCCGCTGCCGAAACAGGTTGTCGGTCATGTTCATCATGCCGGTAACGAAATAACCGACGATCGTGATGCTCATAAACACCAGGACCGCGCCCATCGCAAGCAGCTGGACGGCCTCGGAATAAGGGCTGTACTCGAGCAGCTTTGCAATCACGAGCATCGCGAAACTATAGAGAAACGCCGCCCGATGCGCAATGTCGATATACGCCGGGGCCATGTGCTCGGCACTTTTGAGCATCTGCTGGTGCTTGACGATCCCGACGAGCATTCCGGCAAGAAGAAAAAGCCCGGACGATAAAAGGCTGATCTTGATGGCAAGGTTCATATTCGATCCCCGATATGTCCGCAAGTGCGTTGTCTGCAATACCTTGGGAATGTAGCACAGATTGGTCATATCGGAAATCGCAAGAACTCAGGGCCGCCACAGGCAGTTGGTATTTGTTTTGTCCGTGCAGTCGATAAACGGATACCAGCGTTCCTCACGGTCGAGGCCCCATTGCCACATCTTGCCCGTGTCGATCTGCATAAGCATGGTGAGCCGAAGCGGGCCGTTGATAATGATCTGGTAGCGCGGCCGGGCTGAAGAGGCAGCTTTTGGCAGGTCCAGTACGATCATTTCCTTCCAGCATTTGTTGCTGCCAAACTGGTCATCCTTTGGACATGTCCCGAGCCGGTCGATAACGCCCAGGTACTTGTCGAGCCGAAACGTCACGCCCCGGTCGAGCGGGGACTGGATCATCTCGAACCTGGCACCATCGAGCGTCGATGTGCTGACGATCTGAGCTGTTTCCTGGCCGAATATGCCCGACGCCCCGCCGAGAGCGATTGCCGCTAAGAAGAAGAGCCTTTTCATACAGAACCTCCGAGAGTTATGGGGAAAGATAATAAAGTAAACGCTCCGATCGGGCAAAAGTTGCAGGCTGTGCAGCTCGCGTCCGCTAGCGATCAACGGCCGAATGGGAGTATCATATTCGAGCAGGAGCTAATATGAAAAAAGTCATCATACCGACACTGTTTGCATTCCTTTTTGTTTTGGTCGGCGCGGGCACCATCGCTGCGCAGTCGACGTCAGTTGCCGGCGAGTGGGACGGCGTTTTTAATACGCCAGGCGGCCCGAGGCCGTTTAAGCTGATCCTGAAGGTCGACGGCGAAAAGCTGGCCGGCACCGCAAAGCGCCAGAGCGGCGACGTAGCGATCACGGGAACGATCAAGGGCGACGCGATAACGTTCAGCTACACGATCGAATATAACGGCAATGCGGTTACGCTCACCTACACCGGCAAGGTCAAGGGCGATACCATGGGTGGTTCGGTCTCGTTCAACGACCAGGCCGGCGACGAGTGGAGCGCTAAACGTGCTCCCGCCGAAAAGCCGAAGACGAACTAACAGGCAATCAGAAGCTGCAAATGCCCGTCTGTAAGTTAGGACGAAAGTGCGGCCCGTACCTTGTGAAAATGCAGGGAACTCACGGCTGTGTGCATCGTCCCTGCCGACGCGCGGGCCTTCGCATTTATGGAGAGCCGCTGCGGTTTAATGGGCAATTTTGCTCATACCGGGCGGCTTTTCATTTTGAACATTGTCCGACCTCAAGTATTATTTTCCGACAAGGAGAAATAAATGGAACGCAAGACCGCAGACCAATATCCGCAGGAGTTGTTGGACCTTTTTCACGAGTGGCAGCACGGCAACATCGATCGCCGCACCTTCTTTAGCGGCCTCGGCAAGTTTGCAGTAGGCGGGGTAACGGTCGCGGCATTGTACGAAAGCCTCACGCCCAACTACGCGTGGGCACAGACCATCAAGCCCGACGACAAAGACATCAAGGTCGGTTACGAGATCGTCCAGTCGCCCTAAGGCAACCTAAATATCAATGGCTATCTCGCGCGTCCAGCAAAGGGAAAGAAGTTCGCCTCGGTATTGGTAATTCATGAGAATCGCGGCCTCAACCCGTACATCGAGGACGTGACTCGGCGATTGGCCAAGGCGGGATTCATGGTGTTCGCACCTGACGGGCTGACGTCGGTTGGCGGATATCCCGGTGACGAACAAAAGGGTGCGGCGGCGTTTAGAACGGTTGACGGTAAGAGGATGACCGAGGATTTTGTCGCTGCGGCGCAGTGGCTCAAGAAACATCCTAACAGCACGGGCAAACTCGGAGCGGTCGGCTTTTGCTTCGGCGGCGGGATGGTCAACCAACTAGCGGTCCGCCTGGGCGCGGATCTTAACGCCGGTGTGGCGTTCTACGGCCGCCAGGCCGGTGTCGCTGATGTGCCCAAGATCATGGCTCCGTTAATGTTCAACTACGCAGGAAATGACCAGGGCGTGAACGCGGGCATCGCCGCCTATGAGGCCGCGCTGAAAGAGAACAAAAAGACGTACGAGAGTTATACTTACGAGGGCAAGCAGCACGGCTTTCACAACGATACGACGCCGCGATACGACGCCGAGGCCGCCAAACTCGCGTGGGAACGAACCCTCGCATTCTTTAAGAAGAACTTGAAGTGATCGAAAGCGGCAGGCGGCGTCGACTAAAATTCCCAAATGGAAAATAGAATCCCATTTTCCGCCTGCGCTTTCTTTGCGTTTGAATTCTTCGCGCAATTTATAAGCACTTTATATGCCGTCCGACAGACAGAACTGCCGTTTTCTTTTTTCATTCTCGCTCCTTTTGCCGGGGTCTGGATCATCTGGTGGTGGCTGCGCGAGGACAGTCGACGTAGAGGAATTAGCTGGATGCTTGACCTTGGACTGTTCCTGATGATTGCGTGGCCGATCTTGTTACCCTACCATCTGTTCTCAACTCGAGGTCTCAAGGCCCTGCTTCCAATCTTGTTCTATATTCTCGTTTTTCTCGCCGGATCCTTCGCCGCCGAGATCGCAGCCGTTCTGTTTTGGCCGCAATAGGGACGGATTAGTTTTGCTGCTGGGCATCGATTTGTTATCTTTTACACATGAGTAATTCAAGTGGAATGTCCAAGTTGGCCGGACGAATCGGTTCTCTTCTTTGCGGCCTTGGAGTGATAGCTTTCTTTATCGGCATTTTCGGCGGCCCGAGGACCTTTGCCTTTGTCGGCGTTGCACTTATGGCGTCGTCGCTAGTCGGCTTTTTTGTCGAGGAACAGGGCAACCGAAGGCAGACAAATTAGGGCGGTCGCACGACTGTCGCGTTATTCTGTTTGCAACTATCTGGCAAAAGGTGCATCTTAGTAGTGGTAGTCCTACTCTTGCGTCGCTTGCGGCGCGCACGTTAAAGACGGTTTTACGGATAGTTAAGAGCGGGTTTTCTTATAACAGAAGTCGCTCTTGATTTTTTTGAGCATCCGAAACCGACCCTTCGTCGCACACCGTTTTTCTACGAAGCCATTCGATTCGACACTTCTCAGACATGTCCCCCGTGGGACAAGGTAAATAATTTATGTCAACGAAACTTTACGTAGGAAATCTTTCCTTTAATACAACATCGCAGGATCTCGAGACCATGTTTGGCGAATCAGGCACAGTCCAGTCGACCAACATCATCGAAGACCGCGAGACGGGCCGCTCACGCGGATTCGCATTCGTCGAAATGTCGAGCGATTCAGAGGCCAAGGCCGCTATCACCGCTCTTGACGGCAAAGAGATCGACGGACGCAATCTCAAAGTGAACGAAGCCAAACCTCGCGAAGATCGCGGCGGCGGCGGTTCGCGTTATTAATTATCGAACGCTCTGATCAGAGCGTGCGTGATTGCCTCCGGTTAATTAGTTAGCCGGAGGCAATGTTAATTTCGGAGTGATGTTCGGGCAAAAAGGAAACCAGGATTATGAAAGAAGAATTGATCGAGACGGCAGGCGTTGTCGTAGATAAACAGCCAAATGCATTTTTCAAGGTTCAGTTAAATAACTCTGAGCATATGGTTCTGGCAACCATCTCGGGACGTATGCGCCGCAACCGTATCCGCATCCTGATGGGTGATCGTGTCGATATCGAACTCTCGCCTTACGATCTGACAAAAGGCCGGATCATCTACCGACACAAATAGAATTCTCGCCACGATCAGCGGCGCGTTACAATGCCGCTATGACAAACGAATTCGAAATGCTGAAAAACGATCCCGATCTCGAGGCCGAGGCCGGGCCGGGCGGAACGCTCATCTTGGTTGATGGAGATCAGTATTGTGTAGTCGGCCCCGGGTTTGTCAGCGTCGAGGAGAGCGATTGCTATGCTTTCGGCACGACGAGAGAACAAGCCCTTGCCAATTAC
>CAYSMU010000256.1:0-5185 GCA_964432145.1 uncultured Chloracidobacterium sp. | reverse complement strand
CGGCGTCGGCATTACTCAGGAACTCGTCATCGAGCCGGGCCTGCCGCCGGTCTCGGCCGACGGCGGCCAGATCCAGCAGGCGATCATTGCGCTGGCGACCAATGGTATCGACGCGATGCCAGATGGCGGGACACTCACATTTCGGGCGTTTCAGAAAGGCAGCCGCGTCGGGATCGAGGTCGCCGACACCGGTACGGGCATCTCGCAGGAAAACGTCTCAAAGATCTTTGAGCCCTTTTTCACGACCAAAGAGATCGGTAAAGGTACCGGCCTCGGCCTCGCTGTCTGCTACGGTATTATTTCGGAACACGACGGACGCATCAGTGTCCGTTCAACCGTCGGCAAAGGCACGACCTTCAGCATCTTCCTTCCGGTCGCAATAGAGAGTGACGAATAGGACTCTCTCCACTCTCTACTCTCTACTCACTTCTCTCTACTCACTTCTCTCGACTCTCTACTCCGAGGAAACCTTATGGCAAAGTTACTAGTCGTTGACGACGAAAAAAATCTGAGACTAGTCGTACAAAAAGAAATGTCGCGGCAGGGCCACGATGTCGAGACCGCTGATGACGGCGAATCGGCATGGGAACTGCTCGAGGCTCAGGATTTCGACGTAGTTCTGTGCGATATAAATATGCCGCGGCTTGACGGCATGGGCCTGCTCAGGCGCACGCGCGAACGAAGCCAGAATCCGCCAGAGGTTATCATGCTGACCGGCCAGGCTACGGTCGAATCGGCGATCGAGGCCATGAAGCTCGGCGCCTACGACTATCTGACAAAGCCATACCGCATCGGCGAACTCTCGGCTCTCGTTACCGCCGCGGCCGAAAAGCAGCAGCTCAAGGTCGACAATCAGCGTCTTCGTGCCCAGCTCGCCCGTACGAGCCAGTCGCTGCCCGACATCGTCGCCGAATCGGCCCAGATGAAAGAGACGCTGCGTCTCGTCCATCGCGTCGCGCCGTCGGAGACCTCCGTTTTGATCACCGGCGAATCGGGCGTCGGAAAGGAACTCGTCGCGCAGGCGATCCACAGGCTTAGCCGCAGGGCCGATAAGCCCTTTATCGATCTCAACTGTGCGGCCCTGCAGGACACGCTGCTCGAAAGCGAACTTTTTGGCCACGAGGCAGGTGCGTTCTCGGGGGCGAGAACGCGTAAGCTCGGCCTCTTCGAGATAGCCGACGGCGGAACCCTGTTTCTGGACGAAGTGATGGAGATGCCGATGCAGCTTCAGTCGAAACTGCTTCGTGCGCTCGAGACCAGATCTTTTTTCCGCGTAGGCGGCGTCAAAAAGGTCGATGTGGACGTCAGGCTTCTGGCGGCGACCAACCGTGATAAGCAACAGGCGGTGGCCGACGGCGTATTTCGTGCCGATCTGATGTACCGCATCAATAGCTTTGAGATAAATGTCGCGCCTCTGAGAGAACGCCGTGAGGATATCGAGCCGCTCGCACGCCACCTGCTTCACAAACTTGCCGGCGCCGGCGCGCCCGAGATGTCGCCCGCGACCATCGATGCATTGACCGAATTCGAATGGTCGGGAAACGTCCGCCAGCTTCGCAACTGTCTCGAGCGTGCCGTGCTGCTCTGCGACAACGGCACGATCACGCCCCGCGAATTACCGCCCGAGGTTGCGTTTCGCACCGAGCGGCCAAACGTCTCGGTAAGCTACGCCGCACCGCAAACGGATGGCGTAAGTTCATTTCAAAATGTGTCACCGACCAATCTTCGCGATGTCGAGCGGCAGCAGATCATCGGTGCGTTGGAAAAGACCGGCTGGCACCGCGGCAAGACCGCCGAGATCCTCGGCATCTCGCCCTCGACGCTCTACCGACGGCTTCGGGAATACGACCTCGACGTCCGCTAACGTATCATTTCGTTCGAATTACGTAATTGACCACGTATTTGCGCAGTTTCTCGCGGTTTTGGCGTAAGTAAGACGCATGGTCGCGGGCGATGCCCTCGTCCGGAATGGCCATCAGGACAAAGGCTTCGAGCACACCGTCTTTATCCATTTTTTCGATCAGCTTGATCTGCTCGTTCAGTTCTTTTGCCTTGATAGTTCTTGCCATCGAGACAACGCTGCGCAGCGCGTCCGCCTCCTCGGCCAGGCTATGGCGATAGCGGGTTTCGCCGGGGTACGTCCTCGAGAATTTTTCTTTTTTCCACGTCTCGCGTGTCGCCGTGTAAGCTACCCACGCCATCGAGCCGTCATCGGCCAGCGGGTTTACATTGATCGTCGTGTTCTGTTTGCCTTCGGCATCGGTCGTGGTCCTGGGGATATCGATCTTCGGGTGCCCGAGAGATGTCTTGGTAATATCGCCCCATTGCGAGATACCGCTGATCGCCAGGCGGTTGTACGGGGCAATGATAAACGCCTCGACGTACCGGTCGCGTGCCTGATCGTACTTGCCCTGTTTCATCAGCGGCGTTGCCGAATATCGATAGGCGGTTTCGATGAAAGGGTCGATCGCCATGGCCTTTTGATACCATTTTTCAGCCTCATCGAACCGGTTGTTCTTCATGTGAACGTCGCCCGAAAAGAGGGCCGCGTAATAGCAGCGGGGATCGACCGCCAACGCCTCGGCATAGGTCTTAAGAGCATCGTCCGCCCTGCCGGAGGCAAAATAGCCCTCTGCCTTTTGCATCAGGCGGTTTGCCTCGGCATTGTCCGAATAGCCGCTGCCATCGCTGCCGTCAGCGGGGATGCCCTCGATCATTCCCAATACGAACTGAGATTCGTCACCGAAGTCCTTCGCCCTGATAAAAGCATTTCGTGCGCGGACACGCAGTTGGCGCCTCGCCGCCGCATCTTCGGTGTTGAGCGCCTGGCCGAGAAGCGCGAAGGCGAGATTTCGATGCACCTCGACATCCGACGGCATCTGCTTTGCCAATAGCTCGTAGAGCGGGAGTGCCTCGGTATATTTTTGGGCATCGATCAGTGCCTTGGCCCGCACCTTGGTCTGCTCGGCCGTTTCGGTTTGTGCCGAGGCGAACGAGACGAGAAAGGCCAAAACGATCAGCGACCTGACAATGGGAAAAACATATTGGTTCATAACAGAATGGGACGCTCCCGTGAGAATTTTACGTTAAATGGGATGCGGCGAATAATGATTTGGTTTTCGCGCGCCCGCCTGATTATCAGCTCACGACAAGAAGGTAGCGCTGATCCGACCCCGGCATCAACTCGCGCGTGAATTTGATCTTTGCATCGGAAAGGAGCGCTTCGATCGCCGGGCCGCCAAAGATCGCGAGCCGGCGGCGCTTTGCCCAGCGGACCAGCCGCGGCAGCCTCTCGGAGAATTTATCGAGCGCACGGCACGTTATGGTCTCGCAATCGGCCGGGTCGACCTCCTGAAATTGCTTATTGACGACGCTCGCCCGCCCCGCGATGCCGAGAGCATCGACCGCAAGTTCGAGGAACTTTGTCTTTTTCTCTTTTGATTCGATCAGAACCGCTCTGATGTCTTCGCGGACAAGCAGACAGGGTATCGACGGCAGGCCCGCACCCGCACCGACATCCGCGAACTTCGACCCCGCGGGCAAATGCCTCAGCAGCGTCAGCGACTCCAGAATGTGCCGCGTCGCGAATTCCTCGGCCGTCGATGGCCCGACGAGATGCAGTATCGGATTGTGCTCCTGAATTAGCTCGTAATAGCTCGCCAGACGCCCGACCGCGTCGTCGCCAAGCGCGAGCCCGAACGCGCTCTGATGTGCCTTTATTGCCTGAGTAAATTCTTTACGCACTATGAAGGAGTTTCACCTGAAAGCCGCAGAGAACGCAAAGTAGAAAGGAGCCGTTCATCTTGACTCCCTGACTCAAGACTCCAGACTCCCGACTAATTCAGTGGTGCGGACGAGAAGAATCGAACTTCCACGGCCTCGCGGCCACAGGCTTCTGAGACCTGCGCGTCTACCAGTTCCGCCACGTCCGCACGCGTCGAACTTTCGAGGATACTAATTAGATCCAAAAAACTCAAGAAGCAGAGAAAGCTCTTTGGGCAACAGAGCCAGATCGCGAAGCACCTTTTCCTGACAGTCTTTCGTTTGAGATAGCCGTCGTAGACGGCGACCAGCATAAAGGCCCGTGCGTGAGCACGGGTAACGAGATCGCCCCTCCTCTCCCATCCAGCCGTCGTAGACGGCTTCAGGGCATTAAGTCCACAAATACCTCAGATCAAAATCGACCTCGTGTCTTTGCAGCAGCCGAATGAACTCCTTCTCGAACGTCACGGTTGAGTGATGCCGTTGTTGGTCGGCAATATATTTCCGCACGTCTGGTATCCGGGACGCACTCACCGTGAACGCACCAAAGCCTCGCTGCTTTCGCGTTTTCGTCGAAGTTTGTTGTGGTTACCGTGTGTTGTTGAGTTTGTCGGGATCTACGAGTTTTTCGGGTTTCCGGAGGACAGGTTGTGAATGGCGTTGGAGGGCGTTGTGAGTGTTTGCCGGCGATAGCGGATCGAGTCTCGCGGCGGCGGCCACGGGGCTAAACGGGCGTGATGGCGGCTTCGGATGCTTTGGGAGACAGCCCGGGGCGGAATGCCGCCTTTTTTCTCCGGAATGGACGGCAAAAAAACGGTGACCCACGTGCACTTTTCCGGTGACCCAGACGCCTATTCCCGGTGACCAGCGAAGCTATTCCGGTGACCTAGTGGCGAGTCCGCCGATCGACGATGCATTTATCAATGGCCGACGATCTACTTGCCGCTCGTGATCAGCTTAGCGATCGTCTGGAGCTGCATATTCGACGTGCCCTCATATATCGAACCGATCTTTGAGTCTCGCCAGTATTTTTCGACCGGATAATCTTTGACGTAGCCATAACCGCCATATAGCTCGATCGCCTTTGAGGCGACGGCCTCGGCACAGCGAGACGAATACAACTTAGCCATTGCGGCCTCTTTGACGAAGGGGCGTCCCGCGTCCTTCAGACGAGCGGCATTGTAGACGAGCAGCCGTGTAGCCTCGATCTCGACCGCCATCTCGGCAAGTTGGAACTGCACCGCCTGAAAGCTGTTGATCGACTGGCCAAACTGCTCGCGCTCGGCCGTATACTTCAGGGCACACTCGTACGCGCCCTGTGCGATCCCGAGCATTTGTGCCCCGATGCCGATACGTCCTTCGTTCAGGGTCTCGATCGAGACCTTGTAACCCTTGCCGACCTCGCCGAGAACATTCTCTTTCG
>CAYSMU010000255.1:0-5192 GCA_964432145.1 uncultured Chloracidobacterium sp. | reverse complement strand
GAGCTTTCAGGTGGAATGCGGAGAAGTGTCGGCATAGCTCGAGCGCTTGTTGGTAACCCGGGCATCGTTCTTTTCGATGAACCGACCGCAGGGCTCGATCCGCCGACGGCCAGAACGATCTGCGAACTTGCAATTAAGCTTCGGGATATTGAAGATGTATCATCTATTTTTGTAACTCACGAGATGAACAATCTTGAGTATCTAGCGTCGGAATACGCAATAATGGACCGCGAAGGCCAGGTAAAGTTTGAACTCGAGGGCAAATCGCTCTGCCTTCTGAATACTGAGGTAATGATGCTAAGAAAGGGTAAGATCGTATTCAGCGGCAAAGAAGATCAGATCCGGGAATCCGAAGATCCATACATTCGCCGTTTTATCAGAGGCAAGCTAAATTAGTATGCCGAGACGACAGCAAAAACTCAGCTTCAGCGAACTACGAGTAGGTATCTTTATGCTCGCGGCACTCGTGATTACGGGGTTCCTCATTTTGAACTCAACGGGCAGCTTTAACCCGTTCGAGAAAAAAATGAGACTCAAAGCTCGTTTTCTGAGTGCCGATGGTCTGCATGCCGGCGCAGACGTTCAACTTGCGGGAATTTCGATCGGAAAGGTCGAGGATGTACAATTCCTTCCGCCCGACGCACCGAACGGCGAACGGATCGAAGCGACGCTCAATATTGTACAGGTACTCGACAAAAAGCCGATATCGGAGTTGATCCGTACCGATTCGACTGCCCAGCTCGTTGCAACATCGATACTCGGCAACGACAAGATGATAAATATCGTACCGGGCACAAGCAAAGGGTCTCCGATCGATGAGAATGCGATCTTAACGTCGAGTTCTGGCATTGGCCTGAACCAGTTGACCGCAACTGGCAACGATCTGCTGAAACAAATTAACAAACTCGCGGTTCCCGCGAACGAGATCTTGAACAAGGCCAACCAGGGAGACGGCACTCTTGGCAGGATCATCAACGACGAGACCCTGTATAAAAGTCTCGACGATACTGTCATCGAGGCCAAGACCACGATGACCCGGCTGCAAAAGACGATCGATAAGATAAATAGCGGACAGGGCAGCGCCGGAAAACTTGTCAACGATCCCGAGCTATATGACAGCCTAAACCGCACGGTGGCTCAATTGGAGGCGATCTCCGCGGACATTAAGGCCGGAAAAGGAACGGCAGGCAAATTCGTAAACGACGACGCTCTCTACACCGATACGCGTGAAACAATTGCAGAGCTTAAGAGATCAGCGGAGAAGATCTCGTCGATCGCTGACGACGTGAAGGCCCTGACAGGCGATCTTAAGGAAGGCAAAGGTACAGCCGGTAAGCTGTTTCGCGACGATAAGCTATATGATGACATTAAGGCCGCGATCGACAAATTCAATGGGGCTACCGCGCGCATTGAATCGGTGATCGCCGACGCTCAGGCTGGAAAGGGTACGATCGGGCGCCTGATCACAGACGAGACGCTCTATAACAGCGTCAATCAGACAGCTTCAAATATCGCTACTTTTACGGGAGAAGGCACAAAACTGCTTGACGACTTCCGAAAAAATCCCAAGAAGTACCTTCGGATCAAACTCGCCATCTTCTAATATTACATAAATATACACTTTGTACTTGTGTTATGCGTTTGGAGGCGTATAATATGCACATCACTGCATAGTATGCAGTATGGGACGCATACTATCGTGTTGTTATGCAGAAACGTGAACGACAAGAAGTTCTAATGACTCTTATCAGATCGACTCAGATCTCTAGCCAATCGGAACTCGCAGACCGATTGACAGATCGCGGTTTTCATGTGACACAGGCAAGTATTTCGCGCGATCTTGATGAACTGGGTATTGCGAAGATTAATGGGCACTATGCTATACCGAAGGCTCCGAATCCAATAGCCGAATTCGGAAGCGTTAGTTTTGATACTGCGGGCGAGACGTTGATCGTTGGAAAATGCGGTTCTGGAATGGCCTCAGCTATCACTGTGAGAATCGATGCGTTGGCCATTCCGATGATCGTCGGAACGATAGCCGGGGACGACACTATCTTTATCGCCGTGAAGGACCACGGCTCACAGGTCGAGGTCTTGGACAAACTCGAATCGGTGTTTAAGTAAGAGGAAATGAAATATACAGAGATCGAAAAAATGGGATCTTCAGTCGCGAGACTTCAGCTTCCCCGCCGGATAAGATTGGCGGAAGACCAACGCATTCCAAATATCGGGGATGTGGTCGCAGTTAGGGCCCTTTCTGAAAGCGCGACTTACGGTAACTTAGAACTGCCAACCGGACGACTCGCAAAGATCAACACCGGAGATATTCTCTTAGGCGTGCTCGGAAAGAGGCGGGCATTGAAAGGCTTCGTAGGTGATGTCCCCGACACGATCGCTCCTAGTGATCGGCTTCATCTGTTGAATATGGGCGGTGTGATCGGCTTGTGCAAGGGCCATCATTCGGCTTTTTCCGACGCGATCGAGGTTGAGGTGGTCGGTCTCGCCGTGGACGCGAACGGTGGCGTACTCAACATCAGCCATGGTGCTCTGAGTTTAGACGAATCACTTCGCATTTCAACTCCCGTTATTATGATCGCCGGGACATGCATGAATTCCGGAAAGACCGTTGCGGCAACGGAGATCATTAAGCAAGCGGCGAACGCCGGCTTACGTGTTGCCGGTGCGAAACTCTCAGGCATTGCGTGCCTTCGCGACACGCTGCATATGCAGGACCACGGTGCGATCGCGACCGCTAGTTTTGTCGATTGCGGACTTCCCTCTACGGTCGGACACGATGATCTTGCCGCGGTCGCCAAGAGCATCCTGAATCACCTCGAAACATTTCAGCCCGAGCTAATTGTGGCTGAACTTGGCGATGGGATCGTCGGCGGATACTCGGTAGACGCGGTGCTGATGGATCGCGAGATCCGCGCGGCTATTTCGTCATTTGTTTTTTGTGCGTCTGATTACGTTGGGGTTATCGGGGGCATATCTGTACTGGAACATCTGGGAATAAGTCCGGACGTCATCGCCGGTTCGGTGACGGATTCTCAGATGGGCGAGGACTTTATTAAGCAGAACTTTTCACTCGAAGCGAGCAATGCGCGGCGCGATGGCCGGCGTTTATTCGATCTGACGTTCTCGAAGGTAGCGAGTGGGGCGGTCGCAGCATGATGGATTCGGCCAAAAGAAAGGTGGGAGTCGCAATATTCGGCGGCTCCGGTTACGGGGGCAGCGAACTGCTCCGGATATTACTGTTTCATCCGAACGCGGACATCAGAATAGTCACAGCTAACGAACACGCCGGTAAAGCGATCAGCGAAGTTCATAGAAATCTGCTTGGTTTTACTGACCTCAGATTCGAGCAATCGCCTGCGTCGTTAACCGAGCTGACCGACATAGATGTTGCATTCTTTGCCCTTCCTCACGGACAGGCAATGAAACTGATCCCGCAATTGCCAAAAGGCGTTAAGGCAATAGATCTTTCCGGTGACTTCAGGATTAGCGACGCGAACGTTTTCAATAAGTTCTACAAATTGGAACACGCTGGTAGGTTCCAGTCAGAGTTCGTTTACGGCCTTACTGAGACCAATCGGGAGGCTATTCGAGAGGCAAAGTATATTGCGAACCCGGGATGCTTCGCGACCGCGACATTGCTTGCAGTGGCACCTTTGGTAAGCGGCGGATTATTAACCGGCAAGATGATCGTCGACGCAAAGACGGGCTCGAGCGGTTCCGGGGCCAAACCGGCACCGAATACACATCATCCGCAGCGCATGAACTCTTTTTATGCATACAAGCCATTCATGCACCAGCACGTGCCGGAGATCGAACAGCATTTGCATCAGCTCGGGGATTTTCGAAACGAGTTTATCTTTATGACGCACAGCCTACCCGTCTCACGCGGGATCTTTGCGTCGTGTTACCTCGAGACGAGCGTACATCTCACAAATGAGGACTTAGGTAATATCTTCAATACTTTTTACCGTGATTCGTTTTTTGTGCGGCTTGTGGATGGCTCACCAGATATCAACTGGGTCAAGACCACAAATTTCTGTGACATCGCGGTCCATAGCCGCGGCAAACAGGTAGTTGTATTCTCCGCTATCGACAACCTTGTCAAAGGAGCTTCCGGCCAGGCTGTCCAGAATATGAATCTTTTGTTCGGGCTTGATGAAACGACCGGACTGCGTTTGGCTGGGGGAAATCCGTGATCAAGGTTATCGAGGAAGAAAGTTGGTTTTACTCGTTCGAGCAGGACACCCAAACCGAAGAGTATTTTCTCGACGTTGTTTGCGGAACAGTTGCGATATTCACAATCAGGATCAGGCTGAATACCAGTGAAATCGAGGCCTATCACGCCGACCCGACGTCAATTCGGGTTCTCGCTTACCGCATTTTGGACAGCCCGCACGATTTTAGTTCCAGGGCCATAAGATAGATGAATTTTAACGAGATAAAGCAAATTGAAGACGAATTTCAGGTCGAGACCTACGCCAAGATGAACATATCGGTCGAGCGCGGATCGGGGTCGTGGGTTTGGACTAGCGACGGCGAGAAATACCTTGATCTCTACGGCGGTCACGCCGTATGTGCAACGGGCCATTCGCATTCGCACGTTGTTGAGGCGATCAAGAAACAGGCGGAAACTGTGCTGTTTTATTCGAATCTGGTCTATTCGGAAATAAGAGCAAAAGCTGCAGAGAAGCTGGTTTCACTTGCTCCCGATTCCCTTTCAAAGGCTTTCTTTTGCAATTCAGGAACCGAGGCAAATGAGAATGCCATGCGAATCGCTCGAATGGCAACCGGCAGGCAGAAGGTAATCTCCTTTTCCGGCGGATTTCACGGCCGCACAGCCGATGCGATCTCGGCAACATTCCTGGGGAAATATCGCCAGATTGGCGAACCAAACGTTCCTTTTCATGTGGCCGCTGATTTCGGTGATATATCAAGTGTAGCGGCGGCCGCCGATAGCGAAACCGCCGCGATAATTATTGAACCGATCCAATCTATGGCAGGTGTTCGGGAAGCTTCTCCCGAGTTCTTTCGCGAACTTCGCACATTGTGCGATGACCGTGGGATCGTGTTGATCTTTGACGAGGTCCAGACCGGTGTCGGTCGAACCGGAAATTGGTTCTTCAGCGGCAGTGAATACGCCGGGGGCGTGATCCCGGATATCATTACCCTTGCAA
>CAYSMU010000254.1:0-5196 GCA_964432145.1 uncultured Chloracidobacterium sp. | reverse complement strand
CATGAAAGATCGTTTCAGGCATGCCAACTTGAATACCTCGAGAATATGCCTACTCGGTTCCAATGTCAAAGAAATTCGGCAGAGAGAATAGGTGGCAAAGCAGACGAGGTCCGGAACTGACCGAAAGATCGAGCGATCAGTAATATAGCTGCTACGGATGTCTTACCAGAAACACATCCCACGCCCAGCGGCCGAGTTGTGCGTCCTGAGCGTCTCTGACCTTTGCACGGTACTTGAATCTGTTGCCGCTCAAAAGAAATAGCTGTCTGAAAAAACCGGGATCCGGCAAATTCAGACAGCATTATCGATTATGTCCGCCGGCTAGTTCGTATAGCCCTGAATGACCTTGTACTCGAGCACCTTGCTTACGTCCTGAGCACTTGCGTCGGCGAGGTCTTTTCTGACCAGCAGGACCAGGTTTACACCAGGCCGCAGCGGATATACGCCGATGTACTTATAGTTCGGGCTGTATTTTTGGATAGCGATCGCATCCTGATCGTTCTTCTTAAAGACGACCATTTCCGACGTCGTCGCATCGACCGGGCTGCCGAAGAAATTGGCCTTCGTGTAGTCCTTGACGTACCACGTCATCGGCCAGTAATCAGGCGAGACGATCTCGATCACGGCGTCGCGGCCCTTGCCGCTCTTTTCGGCGTATCTTTCGATCTCACGCATCATATCGAGGAAGCCCCGTCGGGTGTGTGCATAGACGTACACCATCTCGTCGTCGTCGTAGCGGACGAAATTAAGCTGGTACATCTGATAGGCCGTCACGGCACAGCCCGCGACGGTCAAAATGCCCGCGGCCGCCATCAGGTGGACCTTTTTCGACTCGAAAAGCTCGCCCAGCCCGTAACCCGCCGACATACACATAGGCAGGATAAAGCTCAACGCCAGCCACGGCGTCTTGTACGGGATGATCGAATACGCGATGAAGAGTCCCAGTGCCCAAAGTCCGGTAAACATCGCAAAGCGGTGCCGGGCCTTGAGAAACGCGATAAAGATACCGAGCAAGGAAATGATCAGTATTGCCGATTCGATCTTAAGGCCCCATTTTACATAGCCGAGATAGCCATGCATCGTGTGGTCCTTGTTGCCGGTCTTTGTCCAGATCGCGTACGCCTCAAATGCCTTTTTGACGCCCTCGGCGTAAGTAAAGAACGACGAAAAGAAGAGGACGAAAAGGTAAACAAAGGCAACGGCCGCCGCTCCGAAAATGAGCGCCGCATTTCGATTATCTCCCAGACTCTTGCGGAAATTGCTCCATGTCAGTTCGACGGGTTCCGCGATCTCGGACGCATTAGCGAGTTTCATGTCCCTGACAAACAGGGCCCACGCGGCAAGGGTTGCCACGCTGACGAAAATGATCGAGCCAAAGACAAACAACTCCGGCGGGCGGAACGGATTATACGCGATCGTGTTGTAGATCCACTTAAAGCCGTCGATCAGCTGCGCGTTGGCGATCAGAGCGATCAATGCTAAAACGACATGAAAGCCGATGACGATACGCATCGACGACTGATCGAGGACGCGTGCCGGCCACAGCCGACGCCAGATCGCGACACAGACACAGGCGATCGCCATCGTGCCGAGCGTGATGAACGCCGTTTCTTTGGTCGCAAAAAAGAGCGAGATAGACGCCCCGGCGAGTATCAGATAGATCGGCCGCCCGCCATCCCAGCCGAGCATCATCCTGATCACAAAATACGCCAGGACCGACTCGACCAGCATAAACACCAGCCGAAAGACCCAAACCATCGACGTATTGGTCCCACCGATCGACGACGCCAAATTCAGGGCCGACGGCAAAAATCCGGTGAGCAGCAATATCGCCATCCACGTGACGGCACCGTAACCCGCCTCTTTCTTTTCGATGAAAAAGACCACCGAAACGACGATCGCGAGGCTTAAAAAGACAAAGAAGATCTCGTGGATAAAATACCGCGAGATAAAGACCATTCCCGGCGAAAGTGCCAGAAAAAGCCCCGCGAGCAAGCTGCCCGTCCGCCCGATATAGCGCTTGAGATACAGCACGAGCACGACCATCAGCACGCCAAAGATCGCTACGCTAGCGCGCACCGGAATGGTGTCCATGCCAAAGAGCTTTGCGAAGACGATCGAGATGTAATACAGCGTCGGGCCGTGATAGTTCGCCGGGTCGTATTTGTAAGTGCCGTCGACGATCAGGTTCTTGAGGAAAAACCCGTTGACTCCCTCATCGTGATGAAACGGCTTGAGAGCCAGATCGTAAAACCTGAGAAATGTCGCCAGCAGCGTGACAAATACCGCACCGCCTAGCCACAAACGGTCGATCTCTACCGGTTTGGCCTCGACTTCATCGGCCTCGACACCGTTGACCAATGCCTCTTCCTGAACGGCCGGCTCCACCGGCGCCTCCGCCGCCTTGTCAGTACCTTTGCGTTTCTTTGCTTTCATTTGCCTGATCACTTGACCTTATATACCCGATAATCGCCGGATTCCGCCGCGACCGGGAATTTTTTGAAATACTCTTCGTTCGCCTTCATTGTGTTGCGTTCCTCGTGCGTGACGAGAACGTAATCGATATCGTATTTCTTGAGCAAAATGTCGGCGGTCCCGCCGCCCTGATAGATCTGTTTTACATCCTGTTCGCGGGTACCGATATCGATACCGTGCGAAGTGAGATGGCCCGTATATCGCATCAGCGACTGCCGGCCCGACAGGACGACCGGCGAATTGAACGTCGGAGCGTTGAGGAACAACGCTTTTTCGGGCGTCTTTGTCTTGATCTGCTCCGCGAGCCTTATGCCGTCGGTCTCAAAAACACGGAAATTCTTTATCTCTCCCCTCGCGGTCCTGAAAACATCAAGGCCGCCGGCCAGCGTCAACACGATCAAACAGCCAACGGCTACGCCCTTTAGCCCGGGATTCTTCTCCCACAGCCACGCGATCGCATATGCAACGAACGGTATCGACAGCAGGAACCAATAGATGAGGACCTTGATGTTGTCCCATTGCCACGGGGCGAGCTTTGCGACGTTTGAGATGACAAACAGAACGACAAAGGGAACGTAAAAAAGCAACAGAGGGCCAATTACAGGCTTTTTCGCGTTCTCATCTTCGGCTTTCGCTCCCGCGTTTTGCGTGTAATATATCCACGCTCCGGCCGCGATCATCGGTATCAGAATGCCGGTGTTTTTGATCCAGAACCAGACGAAATTGTCGTCGGGCTTCTTGTCCCAGCCAAAATGCCATTCAAAGAACTTCGACGTTTCGCTCGCACTGCCTGTCATCGCCCACGCCAGGGCCGGTATCGCCAAAACTGAGACTCCGACACCGAATGAGATCCAGGTCTTCCACTTTCGCGGCTGAAAAGCGAAAAGAAACGCCGTCACCACGAACAGTGCCACTAAACTGTGAAGATGGATCAGCGGCAGCGTCCCGGCAAGCAACCCGACGAGGAAAGGCGAGATCTCAAGCTGTGAAAATGAAAAGGATCTCGCCGCACTTTCGGAAGCCGCTTTTTCACTTTTGACCTCTTTGACCTTTCCACTTTCGCCTTCACTTTCGCTGCAGGTAAATACCCTCCACAAATACCCTAGCACCAGCAGGCTCAGCGGCATTCCCATCAGCAGGCTTCGCTGGGTCATGAATAGCACGACGAGCGAATTACCCCAGCGGAAATTGTCGTTGATGGTGTAATCCTTCGGCAGGTGCCAGAGGAAATCCGTAAAGCCTTTGGCGTGCTCGGACATATCTTTGAAAGCCCAAACAAACCCCAAACCGCCGCTGAAGAAAAGCAGGAATGGGGCGATCCGGCCCGCCAGTTTGCTGCCCGTGACCTTCGTGACAAAGCTCTCGAGGATGACCAGCAGCGAAAAAGCCCACGACACATTCTGGACGAACATCGCGGCCTTCAATTCACCGCCGAGCTTCATATAGCACGCGGTCAGCAGGTCTGCGATAAACGGATAGCTGAATTTTGCCCCTGCCCAAGACGGATTCATTGGCGGGAAATTGTTGATCTCTGTAAAGCTGAATATCGCTCCGAGATGGAAGGGCAGGTCGCCGTAATTCTGTGAGCCGCCGGTGTAAATGCCGTCTTTGAGTTCGAATATGGTCCGGTCAAAGAAATACCAAAAGACGATAAAGAAAAAGGCGTAGTAGGCAAACCGCAGGAATTTCGTCGAATTGCCGCCCTGAAATTTCCCCTTTGCCTTTGCCCAGTCGTGTTTGAACTGCTTTTGCCGGTCTTTGTTTTGCAGCAGCACGAGCGGCACTAGTGACACTACAAGAGCGATACCGACGGTTACCGCGTTAAACCCGAGCAGGCACGCGATCACGAACGACACCAGCCCGAATATCGCAGAACTGATGATGTTGCCGGCCGCGAGACGCCACATCAGCGGCCGGTCACGTGCCACGAGGTACGTCAGCGACATACCGCTTGCAGCCAATGCAATAAGTAAAATTAGGCTTACGATCATTTAGAGTATTCAGCGAGAACTCCTAATAAATTAACCTATCCCGCCTTGCGCTCAAAACGGATTGGGCCGCACATTACGCGGCGGGCCACCCCGTTTATGAAACATCTTGCTATTTCTGCAATTTTGTGTTACGTTCAATACGCAGTTTCTCAAAAATACTGAGTAAATTGCTGATCTTATGCGAAAAACCAATTGAACATGAACATGATATTGAACAAGCCGTGGGTCCTGTCAGACCGCATCGATAGAGAGACTGGCGGCAGCGTTAGTTGCGGCAAGGATGGCGAATAGCATCAATCTCGTTTATACTTACGTCAAAATCCATTAGCCGGCGGTACATACCGTCAATCCACCGATATGAGAAACTTCACGAGATCTTGGCTGAAGCTGGTTGTCGCGTCATTGTTGCTCTTCCCTGCCGTCTTTGCCCAGGCAGATCCCACCGCCGGCGAACAATACCGTATAAAGGGAATCCAAAAGCTCTCGGCCGCGACTGGTTTCGCTTACACATCTTCGGATATTTACAGGACGGCAGATGACGGAACGACTTGGAGCAAATTGCCGATTCCGGTGGAAAAAGGCTCGGTCATCTCGGCTGTGCGGTTTGAGAACGGATCGCACGGCTGGGCGTTTATATACGATCGCACGGATGCACGGTTCATTACCGCCGAAACCCGTGACGGCGGCAATTCGTGTACTACAAGACACGCAGCGGTGGTCTCATTTGGAG
>CAYSMU010000253.1:0-5198 GCA_964432145.1 uncultured Chloracidobacterium sp. | reverse complement strand
AGATATCTTCTAAATCTCAAAGGTTTGGATGAAAACAAGATCGGAGTAACGCCCTCGGTTCGAAAGAACACGTCAGTCATTCTGCTCACGAAGGGGAAGGACGCAGACGCGATTCGAAAGAAGGACGGTAAGAAGATTACCACGGTCGACTCTTTCTACATCGTCACGTCCGCAAAATCTGCAGCAAAGACGGCCGCAGCAGCCAGGAAACTGATCGCTCAGTGCTCGGCCCAGGGATTGTCAAGATAACCGTAAAATTCAAAAGGCCGCCTGGACATGTCGAGCGGCCTTCGTTCGAAATGACCAGATCTGATCAGGGTTTGGCAGGCGTCGGCGTCGGTTTTGGAGCGGTTCCTGATGCCCCCTCTGCAGTTCGTCCGGCTCGTGTGATCGCAATACGTTTCTGGGCGTTTGGGCCATCTGCGACCTGAACCTTTATGCTCCGGTAGGAACCGTCGCGCTTATCGTTGGACGGAATATATCCGATGGAATACTGAGTCCTGAGTTCGTTTGATATATCCCTTGCCAGATCCGGGAGTTCTGCAGGACTCTTTGGGAAATATGCCTTTCCACCGGTTTCGGTCGCAATTCGCTCAAGGAACGCTTTAGCCTTGGCCTGAGGGCTTTTGCTGATAAAGCCGCCCTCCTTGCTTAGGTCATCCACAAAACCGACAACGTAGATCTGCACCTCGGATTCTCTAAGGAGTTCGAACAACTGCTTCTCATTGTAGTAGCTATTTCGGTCTTCACCGTCAGATACGAGGATCAAGGCTCGGCGTCTTTTATCCGCGTCCTTCTCTTGTCTGCCGTGTTCGTCTACGTTTTCCACTGCGAGGTAAACTGCGTCGATGATCGCCGTTTGACCGCCTTCGATGTAGAGATTATCCAGGGCGTCGATAAGGTCGGCCTTATTTGAGGTAAAAGGCTGCTCGATCTCGATCTTGTCCCTGCCGACAAACCTGATCACCATGGTTTCGTCAGCCGGTTTATTGGTGTTGACAAGTATCTTTCCGGCCTCGACGACTTTATCGAGCTGCTGCCGGAGCGAACCCGAATTATCGATCACAAGCGCGTAATTGGTCGGAACATCAGATTTCGAGAAGAAATCGATCTGTTGGGGAACTCCGTCTTCCAGTACTTTGAAATCCTTTTCCTGCAGGTTATTCACTGGACGGCTATTTCGGTCGATAACGCGAACATTCAGATTGACCAGCTCGGTATCGATCTTAATGATCTCGTCGTCTGGGGTAGGAGAGGGTTTAATGGTCGGTGCGACAACCGGAACCGGGGTCGGCGAGGGAGACGGGGTCCGCGTCGGTGTCGGAGTCCGCGTTTGAGCCGAAACGTTAGCGGTTTCCGACCGGGAAATAGCGTAGCCGCCCAACAGAGCGGCTATAGACAGTGCAAGAACGGATCTTTTCATTTTCAACCTGGCTTAGCGAAAGTTCGTGTTCGGTGTAGCATAATAGCCCTCACGCGAACGCACAGTTAGACGCGGCAAACCCCTCGGGGGTTTTATCTTAACTTTCACTTTACGCCATTTTCCGTCCGGTTGGAAGTCTTTTGGGATATAGCCGATCGAGTACTGATTGCGTAACTCAAGGGCAATGCGCTCAAAGATCTCGTCCATCTCGATATCGGTGCTCGGGTAGAACGACTTGCCGCCAGTAACCGATGCGAGTTCGTCGAGGAACGCTTGCCCCTGCATGCCGAGGGCGCTGCCAGAATCGCCTTTGTCCATGATGCCCACGGCATATGTGACCACGTCAGATTCCTTGATCAACCGGCGGACCTCACCAAAGTTATATCTTGACGAATTGTCCTGACCATCGCTGATGACAAGCATGGCTCGCTTCGGGTGGGTTCCGCGGGTAACCCGCTCGACGCCAAGGTAGACCGCGTCATAAAGAGCGGTATTGTCCTTTGGCTTGACCAATGTAAGCTTTCTCAACAATGCCTCACCGTCACGGGTGCGGTCCATTAAGAGCTGCGCGCGGCTGTTGAACGCGATCAAAAAATACTCATCAGATGGGTGGCTGGTCCCGATAAATCTCTCGAGAGCGCGGCGTGCTTTGCCGATCTTCTCGCCGCTCATAGAACCCGACACGTCGAAAATGATTCCGACTGAAATCGGGGCATCGGTGTCGCTGAAGAAAGTGATCTCCTGTTCCTGGTTGTTGTCGATGATCGTAAATGCGCTCTTGCTCAGGCCTGAGACATACCGGCCAAAGGGGTCGGTTACGGTCGCGGTCAATGTCACGAGGTCAGTCTTGATGCGGATCCGATCATCGGGATCGTCGGGTGGTGTCGGAGTAGGTTGTTGTGCGAAGACGCCTATCGAGGCTGCGATGGACACAAATATCGAAAGGGCCGTCCCGGTGAGCCAAATGAAGGAATTGGGTCTCATATATAAACGAAATCCGTCGATCTTCGCTGGAGGATGCCTAAATTCTAAATAAAACGCACAACTGCCGCAAGATAGCTTTTTGATGTAGTAACCACAGGCGAAGTTGTTTCGCTCAGGGAAAAATATTCGGTATCATTTTTGGCGGAACATTGGACCCGTCTTGGCGTGGTATAATCCAAGCGAATAATGTATCCGCCTGGCAGAAGTGCGGTTACGTTTCATGGTTTTTGTATGACAGAATTTGTTTGCCGTTTGGGAACTCCGTCGGGCGAGATCGTCACCCGGATCGTCGAGGCGTCGGGAGCCGCCGAGGCGCGGACCCGGCTCGAAAGCGAAGGATTTCGTGTTTTTGCGGTCTCAGACCCTGAGTCGGGCCTCTCGGCGGTACTTTCAATGGGCGGGAACAAGAAGGGCAAGGTCAAACAGGCCGACTTTTTGCTCTTTAATCAACAATTATCGGCACTTTTGAGAGCCGGTATCCCCGTCCTCCAGGCGATCGGCTTGCTCAGGACCCGCGCCGGATCCGCGAATTTGCGTGCCGTATTGACGGATGTCGAGGAGAAGATCAAGAACGGTGTTCCGCTTTCAGAGGCATTTGAGCTGCAAGGGATCTTTCCCAAGATCTACACGGCGTCGATTTTGGCCGGTGAGAAGAGCGGAGCCCTTGACGATGTGCTTTCTCGCTTCGTGACGTATTTGCGGCGAAGTGTTGGCGTCTCGAGGAAACTGCGGGGTGCCCTGGCATATCCGGCATTCCTGCTGGCAGCGGCAACGATGATGGTAGCTTTTTTGACACTCTACATCGTCCCCCGAATGTCAGATCTGTTTAAGAGTCTCGCGGCAAACCGAACGCTTCCGACAGTTACGTTAGCTGTTCTGTGGTTCTCAAACGCGATCATCAACAATATTTTCTGGCTCGGGCCATTGGTCTTGATAATCGGCCTCGCACTTTTTGTCTGGCTTAGAACAGCCAGCGGCAAACTGCTGCTTCACAAGGCGCTGCTTAAGATCCCGATCGCGGGCCAACTCATCAGAAACATGGCGACTGCCCAGATGACCCGGTCGATGTCAACGCTTTTGTCCGGCGGCATCACGGTACCCGACTCGTGGGAGATCTCCTGGCAGTCGATCAATAATCTTGAGATACGGCGTCGGAGTCAGAGCGTGCTGCCGATGATCCGCGAGGGACGTAGTCTGACCGAGGCTCTCGAATTGGCTAACTGGGTTCCGCCTCTTGGCCTCGATATGATAGGTATCGGCGAAAGATCGGGGAGTCTTCGCGAGATGCTTGATGAAGTGGCATCCTTTTACGATGCTGAGGCCGAAGTGCGGCTCGAGCAGTTCACGACGCTGCTTGAACCCATGATCCTTCTGGTCATGGCCGCGATCGTTGTCACCATACTACTGGCGATATATTTACCGATCATTCAGATGATCTCTTCGGGTCCTGTCGGTGGACGGAAATAACTAATAATGAGCGAACAAGTGCAAACTGATACGGCCGTCGTAACGGCCCCAAAGATGGAAGTCGCGGACTTTCTGGATAAGGAGCCGCCCGAGGTCACCGAGGCAAAACATCTCGCAAAGCGCTATCGGATGCCGTTCATTGACCTATTGCCGCCCGAGCAGCCGTCGCCGGTGGACACCGACGAACTCGCGAGGATACCTGTCGATCTGATGCTCCGTAACCAGTTCGTCCCATTGCGACGGGATGGGCGAGATCTGCATGCGGCGATGGCAGATCCGACCAACCTCGAACGCCTGGATGAACTCGAAAATGTTCTGAATGTCAGGATCGTTCCTTATGTCGCTACGGCCGGTGCTATCGATGTCGTGCTGAGAAAGGGCGACTCGACTCAGCGCGTACTTCAAGAGGCCGCCTCGACCTTTAAGATCTCACTGGTAAAAGAGACCGATAACGGCGAAGAGGTTCTCGATCTCGACCGGCTGGCGAATGACTCCGAGATGTCGCCGATCATTAAGCTGGTCGACACGATACTCTACAACGCAATGGAATCGCGGTCTTCCGACATTCATATCGAGACCCGCGAGCGTGACGTACAGGTCAAGTTCCGTATTGATGGGGCTCTTTATGCAAAAGTCGATCCAATCGATATTGCGTTTCATCAGACGTTGATCTCGCGTATCAAGGTCATGTCGGAACTGGATATCGCCGAGCGACGCATTCCACAGGACGGTCGCTTTCGCGTCAGGTATAAGGGCCGTACCGTTGATTTTCGTGTGTCGATCATGCCGACCGTATTTGGTGAGGACGCGGTCATCCGTATTCTCGACAAAGAGCAGATCAACGAGAGCTTTAAGAACCTGAATCTGGACGTCGTCGGCTTTGACGCCGAAGATCTCGCCCGCTATCGGGTCTATATTAAGGAGCCGTACGGCATGGTGCTCGTAACAGGGCCGACCGGTTCCGGAAAAACGACAACGCTGTACGCCGGTCTAAACGAGATCAGGAACGAGGAAGACAAGATCATCACGATCGAAGATCCGGTCGAATATCAGCTCCTCGGGATTGTGCAGATCCCGGTAAATGAGAAAAAAGGCCTTACATTTGCCCGCGGCCTGCGTTCGATCCTGCGTCATGACCCGGACAAGATCATGGTCGGCGAGATCCGCGACGAGGAAACCGCACAGATCGCTATCCAGTCGGCACTTACCGGTCATCTTGTATTTACAACGGTTCACGCAAATAACGTTATCGACGTTATTGGCCGGTTCCTGAACATGGGCGTGGAGCCGTACAATTTCGTTTCGGCGCTGAACTGCATTCTGG
>CAYSMU010000252.1:0-5199 GCA_964432145.1 uncultured Chloracidobacterium sp. | reverse complement strand
CTCCTAAATAGTCACCACTCTCATCCTTCTTAGGATCTTCGCCAGCTCGATACGCCCGCGATTGATCCTCGATTTCACCGTTCCTTCAGGTATCTTTAGTACGTCAACGATCTCCTGATATGTCAATTCCTCGATGTCCCGCAAGATCACGCATGTTTTGAGGTCTTCCGGGAGCTTATCGATGCCTTCCTGTACCTGCGACGCCAATTCTTTTCGCTCGATCTCTTTATGGGCCGAGGTGCCGGCGGCACGAAGATGATACTGATGGTCGTCAACAGCGTCTGCCATCGTATTCTGCGGGTTACGCTGACGGTGCCGGTAATCGTCGATTATCAAATTGCGTGCGAGCCGCATTAACCAATTCGCCAGGTCTCCCTGTTTGGCGTCGTACTGGTCGAGCGAGCGGTAAACACGGATGAAAACATCCTGTGTCAGGTCTTCGGCAGCATCAACGCTCGACGTAAAACGGTACGCGAGATTGAAGATACGGCGGGAAAACGCTGAGACAATACTCTCCCACGCAGCGCCGTCGCCTGCTCTGGCAGCACGTACGAGTTCCGCACCATTAATTTCGGTCACGGCTTTTAAAGCTTCCAACTTTGGTTATCTCCCGAAACCTTTCTTGCCTCTGGCCTAAAGCAACAAAGCACGAAACCTCGCCTTGTCAAGAATTAGTTACGAGTGGCGAAAATCAAAAGTTCCGACAAAAAAGATTATGTCTAAGTTTCAAAAAAAGCGAAAGGACAATGTGATCATCGGGCCGGGACGTGAAGCCCGGGCCCGATGACCTTTTTTCAAATAAATGTCAGCTCTCGAGAACACCTTCCTGCTCCCTGGCCCGCGGGAAGACAAGCGAAAGCGTTATCGACAGAGCGATCACCGTTACGATGAACGCCAGGGAATACGAGATCGGGAACTTGCCGCCGAAAAGGTCATTCAGCCATACCATTTTGAGCCCGACGAAGACGAGCACGACCGCGAGACCGTATTTCAGCAGGTAAAACTTGTCGATCACGCCGGCGAGCATAAAGTACAGCGACCGCAGGCCGAGGATGGCGAAGATATTAGACGTAAAGACGATGAAAGGCTCGCTCGTCACCGCGAAGATCGCCGGAACGCTGTCCACGGCAAATATGATATCCGTCGCCTCGAGGAACAAAAGTGCGATGAACAGCGGCGTGGCATGCCACCGCTCCGAGATCTTCAGGAAAAAACTCTTTCCGTCGATCTTGTTGGTTACCGGCATGAATTTGCGAAAGATCCTGATAAGCAGATTCTTCTCTGGTTCGATCTCTTCGGAACTTGAGAACATCATCTTGATGCCGGTAATGATAAGGAATCCGCCAAAAAGGTAGATGACCCAGTGAAACTGCATCAGCGCCGATCCCAACGCAATGAAGACAGCCCTAAAGAACAGAGCACCCAGGATGCCGTAGAAAAGAACGCGGTGTTTGTACTTGGCGGGAATGCCAAAATAACTGAACACCAGCACGAAAATGAAGATGTTATCGACCGAGAGCGAATATTCGAGCACGTAGCCGGTCAGGAATTCGAGCGTCGAGGTTTGTGCAATCTCGGCGCCGAATTTCGACAGTGTGTACCAATAAAAGCCGCCCGCGAAGACCAGTGCGAGTGCAACCCAGATCACGCTCCACACGGTCGCTTCCTTAAAAGAAACTACGTGATCCTTTCGATTAAATATGCCCAGGTCGAGCGCCAGCATCGCGAGCACGAACACAAGGAACCCGGCATAGAACATCCAGTATTCTGCAAAAGGGAAAAGGCTCATTGTTAGTTTCTCCTGAGGCTGTCGTCACCGGTTGTCGCGCCGGCAAATTTGGTTGTGTTCAGTTCCGCGCGGCTGTGGTCAACGGCACCGGCAAGCAGCCGGGCAATGTGTTTTACCGCGTCGATCTCTTCGGCACAGATGCGGTACCCGCCTGAGGGCGATGCGCGGTTTCCGCCAGACGCCTCTGCGACCAATGTGCATTTAGAGATCAGGCCGTATTTCTCGTCGGAGCGACGGTCATCGTCGAGCAGTTCGAATTCCTGACGCAGTTTTTGCAGCGAGGCGGTGATGAACTCGTCATCCGGGCTCAGTTCGAGCCATTTCATCAATTGTTCGAGATTCTCGTCGGTGGGCTCAATGCCGAGATCAATGAGCGAGTCGAAGATAATGCGGCGTTCGCGCTTGGTTATCCTGCCGTCAGCCCATGCGACCTTTATCAATGGAAGCAGCTTGATGATGTCGTTGAATTCACCCGGGTCTTTGAATTCGCTGTCGAACAAGGCGGTGCCTTGAACGGCGGACTGGAGCCTGGTGATGCGCTCCTCAGTCTCTTTTATCTTGAACCTTTCATCATCCCCGATTTCGTAACCTCGCCAGAGGCCGAAAACACGCTTTTGCCCCAGCCGGGCTACGTATCTCGTCTGCTCAAGCAGTAGAGAGGCCGCCGCGATCGTATTGCTCAGCGGAAGGAAAGCCAGCAGAGTGTAAATATCGTCCCACCAACCCTCGATCTCGGCGCTCGTCGGCCGCGTAGTAAGGCGGTCCATGATCTCGATAAAGTCGATGTCATTCTCGAGCAGGCCATAGATCTCGGCGGCCTTTAAGATCGCGTCCTGCTCGGCCCGGCCTACCCGGCCGTCGATCCATGCCATCTCGAAAAGTGGCGTGAGCATGAGTGTTAAGACACTATTTGACGGACGGTCTTCATTCCGGATCAGCTCGAGGATGCGGCCCGTGTCGGTTTCAAATGCCGCCTCAAGCCGTTTTTGCAGCCTGTATTCGGCGATGCCTTCCATGAGAAATTTGTTCATTCGCAGTCTCCGTTTAGTTTGTGAGTCTGCAAAAAGAAAAAAGACCTCTTGCAGACTTGGTAGTCGCAAAAGGTCTCGAAATTTCCCAACGCACCGGATCGTCCTTGCGCATGGACGAACGTATTGACGATGACGAAGGACCTCTGTTCAAACAGAGGCATCTACTCCCCCAGAGCAAATTGTCAAATGGCAATATACGGAAACCTGACAATTATGTCAAGTATCTGACCGGACTTTCATAACTTTCTTTACGTCGGCATTACAACTACCGGTGATCAATTGCATTTACCATTTCAGGCAAAATACTGTAATCTTTTGTCCTTTGGACTTGGAACTGGTCCTGCCGGAGCGATTTGCGCAAATACGTTAAATTCATAATCCTTCTTCTCTTCACGATAGCCATTTTTTGGTTCTTCGGCAGAAATCTCGACTGGCAGGCCGTGCGGGCGAGCCTGGCGAAAGCCGATCTGTTTTATCTCGCTCTGGCCGTCGTCGGCATTTCGCTGGGCTATTTCCTGCGAGCGGTACGCTGGCAGGTCTTGCTTAGGCCTATTACGGAATCGAGCCTTAAGGAGCTCTTTGCTACAACAACAGTTGGATTTACAGCGATTTTTCTGATCGGGCGAATGGGCGAGATCGTGAGGCCGATGTGGCTGCCGATGCGGGATAGACGCGTGAGGCCGAGCGCCGCCCTGGTAACGCTGGGGCTGGAGCGTGTATTCGACCTTGCGGCCCTCGTCTGTTTCTTTGCGGTAAATCTGCTCTGGTTCACACCGCAGCCGGGCCGCGAGAAAGAATTCGAGTATGTCGAATGGGTCGGTTGGCTGATGGTCGCCGGCGTGATCGTCGGCTTTGTCGGTCTGATCGTGTTTCAGCGTATCTCGGGCCGCGTTATCGAATGGACCGAGCGAACGGTGTCGCGAAAGTGGATACCGGTCAGGCTGCAGAAGATCATTCTCAGCGTTTTGAAACAGCTCGCGTCCGCCCTCGCTATTCTGCGCGACTGGAGGCAGACGTTTTGGGTGTCGTTCTGGACGCTGACGCTGTGGTTCGCGATCTCGATACCGACATGGTTGGTCATGATCGCGTTTGACATGACGTTCACGTTCAGCGACTCGCTCTTTATCATGGGATTTGCGACCGTCAGCTCGGTCGTGCCGACGCCGGGAGGAGCCGCCGGAGCCTTTCATACCGCGACCGCCGGGAGCATAATGTTCCTCAGAAACAACATTCGGGCCGAGGACGCGGCGGCGATATCGATCGCAATGCATCTCGTCTATTTTGCGCCTGCGGTGTTTTTCGGGCTATATTACTTCTTCCACGGTGATATAAGTATCGAACGGTTTCGCAGCCTTCTCTCGAGCGAGAATGCAGAGCGCGAGATCGAGACCGATTCGCCGGATTTTGTGCCGGAGAAATGAGTCGGTATCATCGTCAAGGGTCAGCAGTCAGCAGTCAGCGGTCAGGATGAAAGATTTTCGAGATCTTTTGGTTTGGGATAGAGCACATAAATTCACTCTGTCGGTTTACTCGGCAACCAGCCTGTTCCCAAAGGAAGAGCTTTACGGGCATACGAGCCAGCTCCGTCGATCCGCGTTGTCCATCCCGACAAACATAGCTGAGGGTTGTGGAAAAAGTTCGAACGCAGACTTCGGCCGATATTTGCAGATTGCTTTTGGTTCGGCGAATGAAACGGAATACCATTTACTTCTGGCACGGGATCTAGAGATCATCACCGAAAGCGTATATTCTGGCCTTCAATCAGATCTTGTGGAAACGAAAAAGATGCTGGCGGCCCTCATCCGCAAGGTTCGTACTGATGGCTGAATACTGACCACTGACCGCTTAACTATGCGCTGTCCATTTTGTTCACATATCGAGGATAAGGTAGTCGATTCGCGAGAGGCGAAGGACGGCGATTCGATCCGTCGTCGGCGTGAATGCCTCGGCTGCGGCCGGCGATTTACGTCGTATGAGCGCATCGACGAGATCCCGTACATGGTCGTCAAGAAGGACGGCAAGCGTGAGCATTTTTATCGGGACAAGGTCATGGCCGGATTGCTGCGGGCCTGTGAAAAGCGGCCTATCTCGATGCCGCAGCTCGAAAAGATCGCTGACGAGGTCGAGCGCAACGTGCAGGATTCGCTCGACCGCGAGCTGTCCACGCAGGACATCGGCAAGACGATAATGCGTCGCCTCAAATCCCTCGACAAGGTCGCCTACGTCCGCTTCGCCTCGGTCTATCTCGAATTCGAGGATGTCGGTGCCTTCATGTCCGAACTAAAGGTCCTCGTCGGCGCGCGGAGCGCGATCGACAAAAAGAAGAAGAAAAAGTGACCCCAAAATGCGCCGCAAAGTGATGCGCATTTTTGTGAATTT
>CAYSMU010000251.1:0-5202 GCA_964432145.1 uncultured Chloracidobacterium sp. | reverse complement strand
ATAATCAAATTTACAACGGCCTGCGAAGCAAGGACAAATTCCATTTGGAAATGAACTCGAAAATACTAGTTATAGGAGGCGGTGTCATCGGTCTTTCGATAGCTCGAGAGCTGCACAAGCGCGGCGTCGGGAAGATCACGGTCATCGACAAGGGGGCGTGCGGCGAAGAGGCTTCTTGGGCGGCGGGTGGAATGCTCGGGCCGCAGGCCGAGGCTGACGAGGGCGGGCTTTTCTTTGACCTGATGCTCGCTTCACGCGATCTTTATCCCGGGTTTGCCGCGGAACTCGAGACTGAAACGGGCATCGATGTCGAGCTCGACCGCACGGGCACGCTTTATCTCGCGTTTACGGATGACGATTCCCGGCACCTCGCCGCGCGTGCCGCGTGGCAGCGGGAGGCGGGCTTGCCGGTCGAGTCGTTGTCGGCGGACGAGGCTCGTCGTGCCGAACCGTTCGCTTCGCCAGATGTTCGCGAGGCGTTGTATTTTCCCGGCGACTGGCAGGTTGAGAACCGCAAACTGCTCGCCGCTCTTCGCCGATACGCCGAGCTTAACGGCATCGAGATCGTCGAGCACCGAAATGTCGAGGCCCTGATAGTTGAGCAGGGCCGCGTCACCGGTGTCGAGACGGCGGTAAGCCTCATTCACGCTGACACGACGGTGCTTGCAACCGGTGCGTGGACATCGCTCATCAAACTCGGCGCGGCGGGCCTTCCGGTAAAGGTCGAGCCGGTGCGGGGCCAGATGCTTGCGTTCAGCACGGCGAAGCGGCTTTTCCGTCATGTCATTTACAGCCGCCGCGGTTATATCGTGCCTCGTGCAGATGGAAGGATATTGGCGGGCTCGACGACCGAATTCGCCGGGTTTGAAAAGACGACGACCGAACAGGCCGCGTCCACGATACGCCAAATGGCGAACGAGATCGCGCCAAGTGTCGGCTCTCTGGCAGTGGGCGATCACTGGTCGGGGCTGCGGCCCTTTGCCGCTGACAGCCTGCCGGTGATCGGTTCGATAGCGGGCATTGACCAATTGATCATTGCAACCGCTCATTACCGTAACGGCATTCTGCTTGCCCCGATCACCGCTGAGATCGTCGCCGAAAAGCTAACGTCGGGATCAGAGCATGCGGCACTAACGGCATTTGGCCCCGACAGGTTTCGGTTTGCCGCCGGTTCGCCGCAATGAGACACATGACGAGACTGCTTCCATTTTTGTTACTTGCGTTGACGCTTGCGGCTCCGGCCCAGTCGCGCCGCATCGCCCCGAACGCGTCGGCGACGCCGACCGAGACCGCGCCGCTCGCGGATCTGACGGTCAAGCAGTTGTTTGACGAGGCGAATTCGTATTCAAGGGTCAAGTTTGCCGAGTACGCCGAGAAAAAGGTCCCGTACACCGACGCACTGCTCACCAGGACCAAGCAGGAGCAGCGTCAACTCGCCGCCAAGTACGCCGCTCAGGCAGCGGGCCGCAGCAACCTCTCTGCCGACGATAACTACTACATCGGCATGCTGCACTGGATCGCCGAGAACCTCGACGGCGCGGCTGAATTTCTGAGTAAATTCACCGCTGCCGAGAATGCGCCCGCCGACCGTGCGCAAACCGCCCGCTCGATCGTCGTTGTCGTGCTTGCCAAGCAAAAAAAGCTGGCCGACGCCGAGAGGACGCTCGCCGAGTATCTCGCAAAGGAGCCGAAGAAGCTCACCGAGCGGGCACGAATGGAGGGCGAGCTTGCCAAGGCGTATCAAACCGCGAAGGATTTCGCGAAGATGGCACCGCACGCCGTCGCCGGTTACGAAGCGTCAAAGGCACTGCTCAAGGACCAGACATCGCGGGCCCGCGGGCTAGACGAGATAATGGACGCCGGGATGCTGATCTTCGAGGCGTACCGCGACCTCGATGACCGGCAAAAGGCAGAGGCTGCACTCGAGGACATTCGCCAAGCCGCCGCCGAGGCGAACGCGACCGGACTTTACTATTACTCGGTTGACCGCAAGATCAAGTACCTGATCGATACGGGCCGCAAGCCGGCGGCACTGGAGTTTTATCAGGCATCGATCGCCGCCGCGGGAAAGGATTTTGCTGACAAGGCGTCGCAGGCCGAGGTCGTTAACCGGCTTCGCAAACGCGACAAGCACTACAAACTGCTCGGCTCGCCGGCACCTGAGCTGCCGCCAACGGGCCAGTGGTTCCCGGGCAAGGCACGTACGCTCGCCGAGATGCGCGGCAAGGTCGTGCTGCTCGATTTCTGGGCGACGTGGTGCGGGCCGTGTTTTGACGCGTTTCCCGCGTTGACCGAGTGGCATCAGGACTTTCGCGGCGACGGCCTCACAATACTCGGCCTGACACGTTATTATGGCGAGGTCAACGGCCTAAGCGCCGACGAGCCGCACGAGCTCGAGTTCCTCAAGGGGTTCCGCGTACGCGAGAATCTGCCTTATGATTTTGTTGTAGCCAAGGACCAGTCCATCCAAAATCTGTACGGTGCAACGAGCCTGCCGACCGCCGTTTTGATAGACCGAAAAGGCGTGGTACGTTACATTGAGGCGGGTACGAGTTCGACGCGGATCGCTGAAATGCGTGAGATGATGCTCAAACTACTCGCCGAAAAATAACCGATGCCAAAGAACGGCCGCGGACACAAGGAAAAAACTCAGGGCCTTTACGATCGCATTGCCGACGTCCAAAATCTGGCGATGAAGCTCAACGGCTACAGCGCGTCGGTTGCCAGGTATCTTAAGTCGCTCGACCTCAAACTAGGGCCTGACTCGCTAGTCCTCGACGCAGGCAGCGGCACCGGCATCGTCACCAACGCATTTCACGACACCGGCCTAAAAGCCAAACGCGTCATCTCGCTCGACCTGTCATTCAACTCGCTCAAGGTCGGCCGCGACAGCATCAAAAAACGCAAAAGGCCCGCCGCTCTGACCGACAGCGTGCAGGGAAACGTATTGACCATGCCATTTGCCAACGACACGTTTGACCTTGCGCTGATGTGCGGCGTGCTCGAATATACACCGCTCGACGACGGGCTTCGCGAGGCCGCCCGGGTGCTGAAACCGGGAGCACCGCTCGTCTTTCTTCCGGTCAAGCCGTCGATCGTTGGCTCGGTGCTCGAGCTTCTGTACAATTTCAAGATCCATCCGCTAAGGAGCGTTCGTGAGGCCGCGACTCGCTACTTTAACATCGTCGGTAACCACCAGTTCCCTATCTCAGAACCGATCGCGTGGTCAAAGACCATCTTCCTGCTCGAAAAGAAGTGAGCTACACGCCCCTCATCATCGGCCATCGCGGTGACAGCCACTACGCACCCGAGAATACACTCGCGGCGTTCCGCATGGCGCTCGAAAAAGGAGCCAACGGACTGGAATTTGATGTCCAGCCTGCAAAGGACGGCGTGCCCGTCGTGATCCACGACGCCGACCTGCGGCGAACGGGCCTCCGTGACGAACGAGTCGCTGATCTTACGTCAAAACAGCTGTCAAAGATCGACATCGGGTCTTGGTTCAATAAGAAGAACCCTGACCGAGCGAACGCAGCCTACGCCGCCGAAACAGTGCCAACGCTCGAGCAGGTCCTCGCGCTTCAACAGAAAACGTCGGGCCCGATCTATATCGAATTGAAATGCGACGAGAGCAATTTCAAACCGCTGGTCTCGGCAGTCTGCGATTTGATCCGCACTTCGCCGATGCTGCCGCGGACGATCGTAAAGAGCTTTCGCCTGGCGGCGATCCCCGAGGTCCGCTGCCTGCTGCCCGAGGTGCAGACGGCCGCGCTATTTGAGCCGTCGATAATGACCGTCCTTCGACGGCGAAAACACATCGTCGCCATGGCCCGCGAATTCGGCGCCCACCAGATCTCGCTGCACTATTCGCTGGCGACACGAAAACTCACCTCGCTAGCTGCCGAAGCCCAAATGCCGGTTACGATCTGGACCGCCGACGACCCGAAATGGATCGACCGTTGCCGCCGCCGCGGGATCGGCTCGCTGATAACTAACGACCCGCAAAAACTGCTCGCCGCGAGATGAATTCTCCTGCCGGCCGCATCTCCCGAGACTCGATTCTTGCCTCAAAACTTCTTTGAGCATAAACTTCACTTATACAAACTGTGGCCGTTGAGCCAAAAACACGCTTCTTGCGTGCCCCTCTGAACTAATGAAATTTTATGACGACGTGATCGGGTTGATCGGCAATACGCCGCTCGTTCGAATCAATAACATCACCAAACAACTAAAGATCAAGACGCCCATCTACGCCAAGATGGAGAGCCTGAATCCCGGCTATTCGGTCAAGGACCGCATCGGTATCTCGATGATCACCTGGGCCGAGAAAGAGGGTGTCCTCAAAAAGGGCGGCACCATTGTCGAAGCCACATCGGGCAATACCGGCATCGGGCTGGCATTGGTGGCGGCGGTGCGCGGCTACAAATGCGTCTTTGTCCTCACCGACAAGGTCTCGATCGAAAAAAACCGCTACCTGAAAGCTCTCGGAGCAGATGTCGTGGTATGCCCGGCGGCGGCTAAGCCCGGCACGCCTGACCACTATGTCGCGACCGCCAAACGCATCGCCGAGGAAACGCCGAATTCCTTTTATCCCGACCAGTACAGCCATCCGGCGAATCCGGCCGCTCATTATCACACGACCGGGCCCGAGATCTGGAACGACACCGAGGGCAAGATCACGCACTTCGTCGCGAGCATCGGAACCGGTGGTACGATCAGCGGTACGGCACGGTATCTCAAGGAAATGAACCCGGCGATCAAGGTCATCGGTGCCGACCCTTACGGCTCGATATTCAAGACTTACAAGGAATCGGGCCACGTGCCCGAGCCCACGCCATATCTTGTCGAGGGCATCGGCCAGGCGTTGCCGACAGCAAACGCAAACCTTTCGATAATCGACGAGATCATAAATATCACCGACCGCGAATCGTTTGAGATGGCTCGCCAGCTCGGCCGACGCGAAGGCATTTTCTGCGGCGGCTCGACCGGCACCATCTTTGCTGGAGCGCTGAAGGTCGCTAAGGATCTCGACGAAGATTCGGTCGTCGTATTCATCGTTTGTGATACCGGAGAGCATTATCTGACCAAATTCCATTCCGACGAGTGGATGAAGGAGAAACTTCTCCTCGAGCCGCAGCGTATCACCGCCAGCCTGATCGCCGAGACCAAGAACGGCACGTCGCCCCAGGGGCTGATCTCGGT
>CAYSMU010000250.1:0-5222 GCA_964432145.1 uncultured Chloracidobacterium sp. | reverse complement strand
CGATCAGCGACGCCGGTACCACCAAAAGGCTGGGCGGCGGCGGAGTCGGCTTGGGCGTAGGCGTCGGACAATCGGCACCGCGGCACGGCGGCGGCGGCTCGTAAAACGCAAAGATATTGCGACCGGGATCCGGAGCGCTCGCGTAACCCGGCCTGTAATCGACGGGTGTCGTTTCGTACTGAAATTGCAGCTCGCTCGCAGTCGGCAAAACCCGGTCGGGTGCGGTGGTCGCGGCCGGTGAGGATGTCCGCGGCGTCGGGGAAGTCTTCACCGTGACTGTCGTGGAAGAACCGCCAAAAAAGCTCCGCCCGAAGGCCAGATACAATGCAACAAGCGCCACCAGGCCAAGCACGCCGGCGGCGATCATTTTGTTTCTTTCAGTCGTTGTTTTGCCTTCGAACAAACCCATTACAAAATATTACTGCTGTGCGGTCGCTGCCGACGTCATATTCGGCCGGCGAAAATATGCCGCGAGCTCTATTCGCAAGCTGACGGTCTCTCCATGCATCTTGCCTTGCGATCTCCGCTGAGAGCTCTGCGGCTGTGTCTGGACGAAATTCGGGTTGACGCCCGCAGGGAACTGGCCCGACTGACCCTTAAAATTTGGATTGGCGGGCGCGTAAACGTCAGCCGGATTGCCTGCGGTCTGGGGCTGCGTACCCTTTTCATTATCCTTCTTCTCCGTATCCGACGGAGCCAATTCGATCGAGCTGACGATAATGAACTCGCGTCCAGTTTCGATCTCGCGAATGAACCGACGGAGGTTCTGATATGAACCTTCGACAGTTGTCGTCACATAAACACCGGGATAAAGGCTGCGGTATTTCGAACGCCCTTTTTCCTCATCGGTCTGCTGGCCCGCGTTCTGGTCAGCCGTCTCCAGTGCGGCATAGTCGGGACCGTTCGTATTCACAAGGCCATACGCTGCGATCAGCCCGTTAAGCCTTTGGTACAGCCCGCTTTGCCCGGTAGTTACCGACGGCAGATAGTTCATTTCGAAATCGTCCACACTCCCGATGATCTTGGCGACCTGTGATTCGGTAGTTGTGATCTCGCCGTATTTTGCCCGCGCCGAGATCAGCTCGGCATCGAGCCGGTCAGCCTCAGAACGATTCCGTGCCAATTCGCGGTTCGATGGCAGGACGAACAGGAAATATGCGATCGCTGCGGACAGCAAGGCCATCGCCCCAATTGCCGCGGCGGCGATCTCGATCGGCCCCCACATCCCGCCCGAAACTTTGCGAGGACGGTTCGGCGGCAAGGTGTTCCAATCGGTCACAACCTCGACCGGCTGTTCGGAGGCAGTTTGGGTAGGATCCAGTTCGTCCATTATCGGCCACCTCCAAGCTCGTTCATTGCTACATCGGCCTGCGGCGTCGTGCTATACCCGTATGCCGGCGTATAGATCAGGCGAAAGGTGTATTCCGTATAAGTGATCCGTTCATTCTGTTCAAGGTCCTGTCCGCGAAGTTCTGCTCTGAAAAGTCCCGAGTTGTTCATGTTCTCGATCATTCCCATAACCGCGGGATAGTCCTTGCTGAGTACCGAGAATTCAAGCTCTGCCTTGATCCGGTCGCCGTCCTGATATACATTCTCCACGGAGATCCTCGACGCGCTGACACTTGCAGGAAGCACTGATTCGAGATCCGCGAAGAGCCTCGACCAGCCAAATCGTTTGTTGGCCACAAGTCTGTGCGAAGCCATCAGAAGGGCCTTCTGTTCTGGGGTCAGGAGTTGTTGGACCTTGGCGCCTTCGCCCTTTAGGCGCTCGATCTCGTCCTGACGTTCCTTGATCGCGGTGGCGAGAAGTTCGTTCTTGCTTCCATTGTCTCTAATCGTGGCGAGACAATATATGCCGACCGCCGCGCTTGCGACCAGTAGCAGCCCGGCGATCAAATACGGCAGGACCCGGTTGCGAAACGGATGGGTGGCGAGATTTAGCTTAGTTATCACCTTAAAATACTTACCAAAACAAGGTTGTCGCGAAAATTCACGAATTAAGATTCTAGCACGAACCAAAACCGTTGTCTTTCACGCTAAAACGCGCTGAATAGTTGCAGTTTCTATGAATGAACTTATCTGAGTATCATATATTCCGTTACGAAAATGAGCAGCAAAGCCTCGCGAAAAACTGCAAGCCGGATGGAGATGTGGCCCTCGGAGGTCTCTAGCGGCAGCGTGCATTTTATCGCGGCCGGAGCGGTCTTTGTATTCTCGCTGCTCCTCTACGTTATCACGCTCGCCCCAACCGTCACTCTTGTCGACAGCGGTGAGCTGATATTGGCGGCACATACGGCCGGAGTCGCCCATCCGCCGGGCTTTCCGCTTTATGTGATGCTCGCGAGCTTGTTCAGCTATCTACCGCTCGGAAACTGGGCACAGCGTGCAGGCCTCTTCTCCGCCTTGTGTGCTGCGTTGGCTGCGGGTTTGATGACCTTGCTGATCCTTGAAGTTGGCAGATCGATCCGATCTCGTTCCGGAACGGCGGGATCTGCGTCGAACGGTACAAGGTATTTTTCGCCCATCATCCCGGCGGTTTTTGGCGGAGTTTTATTCGCGGTTTCGCGTACCTTGTGGTCCTACGCGACGATAGCTGAGGTCTATGCCCTCAATTCGCTGTTGATCATTACAGTATTTTGGCTGATGTTTCAATGGAGAAACGAATACACGGCGGCTGTGTCGAAGGGCGAATCGCCCGGCAACCGACGTTTGTATTTCGCTGCCGCGGTTTTCGGATCGGCTCTGGGAGTTCATCATGTTACTGTGGCGCTCATGCTGCCGGCCCTCGTGGCGTTGGTAGCTGCGACCGCCGGCACTGGATTCTTCAAGAGCCGCTCGCTCCTTAAGGCCGCAGTCGCGGGACTCGCGGGAGCTGCGGTCTACGTGTATCTGCCGATCGCCGCATCGAGGTCGCCGCTGATGAATTGGGGCGACCCGCGCACCTTTGAACGCTTCTGGTGGCACGTGACGGGAAGGCAATACCAGTCCTTTTTTGAATTTTCGTTAGCACGGATATCCGAATTTGGAACGTTGATCATCCGCGAATACGGCGTCTCGTGGCTTCCGGTCACGCTGATCCTCGTGGCCGCCGGGATCGCGTATCTATACCGGCATTCACGTCTTGTTTTGACTCTTGTCCTCCTGGCTGTCGCAGCGGACGTATTATATTGCCTTTCGTACGAGATCGCAGAGGACAAGGACGCGTACTATTTGCCGGCGTTCATGGCAATGGCCGTTACCGCCGCTGTCGGCCTTCGATGGGCTGTTGAGATCGGAGCGAGGTATGGTCAAGGGGTCGCAGCGGCGACCGGTTCTGTATTAGCAGCCGTTGCCTGTGCGGTAGCATTGGCCGGTAATTTTGCCTACAACGACCGTTCCGGGTACTTTCTGGCCGGCGATTACGTCAACAACATCTTCAAGTCGGTCGAAGACCGCGGAATGCTCCTTACCTCGGACTGGCAGGTCTATTCGCCCTCGCTCTATCTCCGCGAGGTAGAGGGGCAGCGAAAGGACATCGTTGTGATCAATATCAACCAGCTTCGCCGCTCATGGTATTTCGATTATCTGGGCCAGACGTATCCGGAGATGGTCGCCGCGTCGAGAGAAAAGATCGACGCCTATCTCGAAGATCTTCGTGCATGGGAAATGAACCCCGCGTTGTTCGCGAAAAATGTTTCGCTTTCGCAGCGCATCAACTCGCGATTTTACGAGATGATAATGTCCTTTATCGCCGTACAGGCAGGTTCAGGACCCGTCTATGTCACATCGGACATTGGAGTCGACCGCGGCGGCCAGGACGCTGAACTCACCTCAGCAATAAGAGCCAAGTACAAACTGGTCCCGAAGGGCCTTGTCTTCGGTGTCGTGGATAAGAACGGCCCTCGAGATCTGGGTGACGTGAGCCTGTTTATGAGAGGTATAAACGACGGGACGCTCGTGGTCGATGACAAGGACGTCGCCAAGGTCAAGGTCGTGCCGGTATATCTCACAATGGCGATGAATTCCGGCCTTTATTTCGCGGCGACCGGAGACCACCAGCGAGCGATAAGACATTTCAGACAGGCTCTTGCCATCGACCCCGCATTTGCTCCCGCGAGGCAAGGTTTGGCAGCCAGTGAGAAGGCCCTCGCCGAAAATTCGAGCTCAGTCCCGACGGGGCGGTAAACGCTTGCCAAGGTCTTTCCGAGAAAGATCGCGATAGGCGGCTACCCGGTTACGTCCCCCGCGTTTGGCCCGGTACAGGGCCGAATCTGCCATTTCGACCAATTCAATTGGGTCGGCCGAATCATCGGGAAACGATGCGATTCCAATGCTTACCGTGATATGGTGAGTTTCCTTCGAGCCTTGACGCACAATACTGAATGGATAGGTCTCTATGCTCTTACGGATCCGCTCGGCTGCAACGAGGGCTTGCGGCAACTCTGCATCGAGAAGAAACGCCGCAAATTCGTCGCCGCCGAATCTGGCGGCAGCATCTCCGCTGCGGAGATTAGTCATTATCGAAAATCCGATCTCCTCGATCGTTTTGCTCCCGGTCAGATGCCCATAGGTGTCGTTGACCCGTTTGAAGTTGTCGCCGTCCATCATTAAGACGCAAAAGGGCCGCTTCTCAGTGGTTGCCCTGCTTGCTTCGCGTCGAAGCTCTGAAAAAAACGAGCGGCTCGAGAGCAAGCCGGTCAAATCGTCGTGAGAAATGAGTCGGTGGATCTGCCGCTGGTATTCACGATCGATCTCGTCGAGCAGATCAAAACGCAGGATCGTATCCCCGATCGTGATCTTGTCGCCATTTTCCAGTATCTCGCGGCGGACACGCCGGCCGTTAAGAAACGTTCCGTTGCGGGAATCAAGGTCGTGAAGGACGTAATCGCTTGACTGGCTGGCCTCATTGCGAACGGCCGTGATACGCGCGTGCTGACGCGATACTTGTGTGTCGTTGATGCGGACGTCGGCTTCGAGGGCACGGCCGAGAATTACGTCCTCGCGATCGAGCGGGATCGGCACAGCGATCAGCTCACCACTCAGGAATACCAGAGCAGGCTTTAGATCGCGGCGGGTCTTCGGGGCGTCATTCATACTAGGAGGCCGTGTGGAAGTGGAATGCACTAAATAGGATAACTGATTGAGAGCTGTAATTTCCACACTTTTTCGCCGCAGGTCATCGTAAGAAAAAAGGCGGCCCATTCGAGCCGCCTTTTGGTCAGTGGTTAATTGATGACGGGCTT
>CAYSMU010000249.1:0-5228 GCA_964432145.1 uncultured Chloracidobacterium sp. | reverse complement strand
TCATCCTGCTGGACGTATCGGAAAGCGCCTGACACTGCGTGTGTCGGACCTGATGCACCCGAGCCCGAACGTCGAGCCTGCGGCCGGTTGGCTTGATGTCGTGAGGGCGATCTCAAGGCATGCTCTCGGCGCGGTGACCGTGACCGATGACGGAAAACTGCTTGGCATCGTGACCGACGGTGACCTTCGCCGTACGATCGAACGGACTCCGCCCGACGAACTGTCGTCGCTGACCGCCGGATCAATGATGACCGCCGGGCCGATCACAGCCTCCCCGGAAATGCTTGCATTCGACGCGTTGCGGTTGATGGAAGACCGGCCATCGCAGATATCTGTACTCCCTGTGGTCGATCCTGAAAATGGCTGCGTCGGATTGCTGAGGCTGCACGATGTAGTTCGGAGCGGCCTTTAGCCAGCATCGATTAGCCGGCCATATGCATCCAAACGGCGTTCTGATATGCACAACACGTGCAACTCACTTGAGGCAAGCAACATAATGTTAAGAAGAACATCGCTTTTACTCAGTCTTCTCCTCATATTGGCGTCTTTTGCTAACGCGCAGAAAGCCGAAGTCACCGTCAGCCTGAACGAGGCGTTCTTTGACGCACTGCTCGATTCGATCTACCAGAATTTCGATCCGCCGCAGTTCTCGATCGCGCAAAATGAGGTCAACCGGAGTGACGCAGAGACGCAGAGATTGCTAAAGGGCAGTTTTGTGCCAACCACATTTATCGCCGATGCTTCGGCAAAACTGATCAGCAAAGGAAATCAGCCGTTCTGCGACGAGTCGATCAAGATACTGCGCGAAGCGAACGGCGTTCGCACCGCCGTACGATTTCGTGAGGGAAAGATATACGTTCCGCTCGCCTTTTCGGGTAATTACAATCCGCCGCTTATCGGTTGCGTCGAGTTTGGTGGGTGGGCTGAGGCCAACCTTGACCTGGAATTTGACCGCGCCGGCCAACGGCTGATCGGCCGGGTTCGCGTGCTGAATGTAAGCCTCAACGGCACCGGCGGCGTCGGCGGAACCGTGATCGCCAAAATGCTGCAGGGCTCGATAGACAGGAAACTGAATCCGATCGAGATCCTTAGCCTCGAAAAAGTCTCGTTCGGCGTTCCTGTCCAGAAAAACGGCAATCTTCGGATGAAAGCCGTCGGCATGCGTCCGGAATTGGCGAACGGCCTGCTGAATGTTGTCGTCGAGTATCAGTTCCTAAAGGGCTAGAAAATAGCGACCGTCTTTTTCGTTCCTCCGCTTCCAGCCTGAAAGACCGTTTTGCTGAACTCGATAAAGTAGAGGTTCCCACCAGCTTAGATCTCAGACATTCTATTATCGAATCATCCGGTTGCAGCCGGGCGGTCGGCGGCAAATACCGAAAGAATGGCTGACAGGATCGATAAGTCGGACCGCTACTTTTGAAAGCAGGCTTACTTTAGAATCGACAAATATTCTTTCCACGGGCCAACGGCCTCACCGTATGTTTTCGCCATGTAGGTCACGATCTGCCGAATGTGGTTGAGATCGTGGACAGCCCACGTCGCGAGTAACTGCTCGAGCGTGACCTCGCCGAAGTCGGGATGTACGCCTTTCAAGCAAAGCTGCTCCGGTGTGAGGTTCCAGCTTTCGAGCGTTTCAAGATTTACGCTGCGGACGCGATCGAATTCAGCCAGTAGTTCGCCAAACGAAGTCTTACCGTGAGTTTCAAAATGGGCAGTTCGATCAAACGGAGCAAATGTCCGGTTGTCGCCTTGGGCCAGAATTATCTTCGCTCGCGGTATCCAGTCAGTATCTTCACCGTGGATCAGGTGGCCGATGATATCGTACGGCGCCCAGTTTTCGAGGTCGCCGCTGCTTGCCGTCCACTCGGGCGAAAGGCCGTCGAGCATAGTGATTAACGTGTGAGGCGTTTGCCTCAGGATTTTAATTGTAGATTTGAGTTCAAATTTCATGACATCGCCAATTATACATTTCGTTTGCTAGAATCAAGTTCGCTTTTATGAATTTACCGCTAGTTGCCATAATAGGCCGGCCGAATGTCGGAAAATCCACGCTGTTCAATCGGCTGACCGGCAGCCGAAAGGCGATCGTCGGCGACGAGCCCGGAATCACCCGCGACCGGATGTTCGGCGAGGTCGAATGGAAAGCCAGGTCTTTCCGACTCGTCGATACCGGTGGCATCGTGCCTGACGACGAAGCGATCATTCCCTCGAACATCTTCAAACAAGCGTCTTTTGCCATCGACGAATCTGTGGCGATCATCTGGGTGCTCGATTCGCGAGCAGGCGTGACGCCGCTCGATGAGGAACTCGGCGTGCTGCTCAGGAATACCGGCAAGCCCGTGATCATCGCCGCGAATAAATGCGAGTCGCGTTCAGTCGAGAACGAAGCGGGCGAATTCTACCAATTCGGTTTTGAGATGTCGCCTATCTCGGCAGAACACGGCACCGGGGTCGGTGACCTGCTTGATCAGGTCTTTGAGCACCTCGAGTTTGAGGAGGAGATCGAGGAAGAAAAGTCCACCGAGATCAAACTTGCGATCATCGGCCGCCCGAATGTCGGCAAGTCGTCGCTTCTCAACAAGATACTCGGTGAGGAACGCGTCATTGTCTCGCCGATCGCGGGTACGACACGTGATGCGATCGACACGCATTTAACTGTTGACGGTCAGGATTACACGCTGATCGACACGGCTGGAATTCGCCGTAAAGGCAAGACGAACGAGATGGCAGAGAAACTCTCGGTCATCATGGCACGGAAGGCTCTCGAGCGAGCCGATGTCGCGATCCTCGTGATCGACGCCATCGAAGGCGTTACAAATCTCGACGCCAACATTGCCGGATACGCGGTCGATTCGGGCTGCTCGGTCATCATCGCGGTAAACAAATGGGACGCTCTGGAAGAAAAAGAGACCAATACGATCTACGAATTTGAACGCTCGCTGCGTTTGGCGATGAAATTCCTCGATTGGGCGCCGATCGTGACAATGTCGGCTTTGACAGGACAGCGTGTGGCAAGGATCCTGCCGCTGGTGGCCCAGGCATACGAAGCACGGAACAAGCGCATTCAGACCTCGCGGCTCAATCGCTTTTTTGAGGAGATGATCTCTCAGCCCAAGGGCGGTTCCGCTCCTGCACCAGTAAAAGGCGGCTTCTCGCGGCTCAAGGTGCAGTTCCTTACGCAGGCCGGCATTCGGCCCCCGTTGTTTATCTTATTCACGTCGGGCGGCAAGGGCGGACTTCATTTCTCCTATCTCAGATACGTCGAAAATCGCCTCCGAGAGGAATTCGACTTTTTCGCGACGCCGATCCGCCTCATCGAGCGGCACAAGACAAAACCGAAAGGAAAGTAGCTCCAATTTGAAAAATGCGGCCGCTTCGATAAGATTTAGGATCGAAAGATCACTGTACGATGGACGTATTTTTACTCATCCTTAGACTCAGCCTGGCAGGCGTGTTCGGCGTTGCCGGGCTCGCGAAGCTATTCGACCGGGCCGGTTCTGTTAAAGCATTGAACGACTTTGGCGTTCCGGCACCGCTCGCGAAGCCGTTGGTTTCGCTGCTGCCTGTTGTGGAGTTGGCAATCGCGGTCGGACTGCTTTTTATTACGAGTTCGTGGTACGCCGCGCTTGGGGCCGCCGGCCTTTTGGCCGTTTTTTCGGTGGCGATGGTATATCAGTTCGCCAAGGGCAATGCGCCCGATTGTCACTGTTTTGGTCAGATCCACAGTGAACCGGTGGGTGTGACATCAATTTTTCGAAATGTTGCACTTCTGGCAATCGCCGGGTTTTTGGTCTCCCGTGGACAGTCGGGACAAGGATTTAGCCTGGTACGTTCAGACCAGGATGTGCTCATTGCTGTGGCCGCAATCGCGGCGATAGTATTGCTTGGATCGGTACTGCTTTCATTAACGAGCATCGCCCGACAGCAGACACAGATCATCCGGCGGATCGAACTGATGGAACTCGTCGCCCGCGACGGCGAGTCCGTAGAACGGAATGAAATATCTCACCCGCACGAAGGACTCCCGATCGGTGCCGTGGTGCCCGACTTCGCGCTGACCAACCTCGATGGTGATGTGGTTTCGTTGGCTGATATTCGTCAAGACGGTTTGCCGGTGATCTTCTGCTACGTAAGCCCTACTTGCACTCCTTGCGGATCTCTGGTGCCCGATTTCACTCAATGGGTGTCGGATTTAGACGGGAAGGCAAAGGTCGTCCTTGTGAGTTCCGGGACCGAACAGGACAACCGCGAGAAGTTTGGCGAACTGGCGGCAGTCACTTTACTTCAGAAAGATCGTGAATTTGCCGATCTCGTCAAGGCACAATGGACGCCGACCGCTGTATTGATGGGAGCAGACGGACGTATTGCGAGCCACCTCGCCGCGGGTGATACGGCGATCCGCGATCTCGTTGAACAGATAAAAAGCGACATTCGCGAATCGAAATTGAAGTACGTTACAAATGGCCACAGCCATTCGCAGACGACGAAACTCGGCAAGCGAGTGCCTGATTTTTCTGCCAGGGATATTTCCGGCAACGAGATCACGTCAGAGTATTTTCGGGACCGAAAAACGCTTGTCGCGTTTTGGAGCCTGGATTGCAGTTATTGTGACAGGATGATCGACGAGCTCAGAGAATGGGATAAGGCGAAAGGAATGGATGAACCGGGCCTGATAGTTTTTTCGGACGGTGACATTGAAGCAAATCGCGGGTTGGGTCTTGCCTCGCCCGTCGTCGTCGACGAGGGCCAGAAAATATCGACCGAACTCGGGATGTTCGGAACGCCGTCGGCCGTCCTCGTCAATGAGGATGGCGTGATCATTTCAGAGACCGCGATGGGCGCACAGGATATTTGGGCGCTTGTCGATAAAAGGAAATAGTAAGAACGGCGTAGATGCCGAGGGGCCGAAGGCATCGGTCCCGGAGCGATCGCGCCGTTATTCTTTACCGCATTATGGAGAGACCGATCGACTGGCGATTAGACGCAACGGACGGGCATGCCCGTGCCGGCGTTTTGACCACCCGCCGATCCGTGATCGAGACCCCTGTCTTTATGCCGGTCGGCACGCAGGGAAGTGTAAAGGGGATCAGGTTCGAATCGCTCGAGGATGAACTCGACGCGCGAATAATCCTCGGAAACACGTATCACCTGTTTTTACGGCCCGGGGTCGAGGTTATTCGGCAGATGGGAGGCCTGCATAGATTTACATCGTGGCAGCGCTCGCTATT
>CAYSMU010000248.1:0-5250 GCA_964432145.1 uncultured Chloracidobacterium sp. | reverse complement strand
AATAGACGTAATTCCCTTTCCCGAGCTTTGCGATCACCAGGCCGCCGTTATTTTCGGGCTCGCCGGCGTCATGCGATTCGATCAGGCCCGTATATTCCGGCGGCACCTGCGAAAAATTGTAAAGGTTACGCTCCTGCACCCAACCGGCGAAGTCATTTTCCGATATCTTGTTTGGAAAGTTGAACAAAGGGTGATCGGGGACAAGCGGCTTCATCGCCGCGTTCTCGTCTGAGACCCGCGGCCCCATCTGAACGGGAAACGGAGTCAAGTTCTGCTGGGCATAGGACGGAAGCTGATATTGCACGATCAAAGTCCCGCCTTCGCGAGCATAATCGAGCAGCCTTTGATTATTCGCGACGACATCGGGCCTGACTTGGTACGCCCGGATCCCCACTACGATAACATCAAATCTTGCCAGACGGCCGCTCGCCAGTTCGCCCTCCGAGATCATTTCAAGATCGAATCCCATTTGCCTGATGGCCTCGGGCACACGATCGCCGCTACCGGCCAGATATCCGACCTTAACGGGCGCCGTCTTGAGATCGACGATCCTGGTGTCGGTGACCGCCCGCCGATAGAATCTGTGCGTCTGAATATGAGGATAGGCGATCGTTCGCATCGTCGACGATGCCAGAGTCTCGCCGATCATGGCGTTCCCGGAGATCTGATAGCTTCCTGGCTTGGTTCGGGCTGGTATCGTAACGTCAAATGTTATTGCCGTACGCTCTCCGGGACGCTTGAGTTCGAAACTGGATCTGGACGCGGTGTATCGCCACTCAGGAGACGCGTTGATATTCAGCGACACGGTGCCCGTCACAGGCTTCGTCGAATTATTGGTCACTGTCATCGCGACCTTTCTGGCCTGCGGCTTTTCCGAGTACGGAACGATCATCATCGCCTGGTCCAATTCCACCGATATCCTAGGCACAATGTCGATGTTTCGCCTGATCTCACCGCGGACATCGTCGGCAAACCTAAATTCAACGGGACGCTCGATCTCGATCAGAGTTCCCGCGACCTCGATCTCGGCCAACAATCTTGGAAGACTCGGCTGTATCGGCAGCGTGTGCGATTCCCTTTCAATATTCCATCGAAACAGATCTCCATCTCTCGGGTCGAAAAGCCAATATGGCTGGGTTGGCAGCCAATCCGTGGGAACCACAACATTAAAGTAGTCGGCCGTGGATGCGGTTTCCCTGGATACAAAAGCCGCGGAGTTGGATTTTGGAGCCTCCACACGAGTGATAGTCCATCGTTCGGGGGCAATCAAACGCATATTCTTGACAGCCACGCCGCTTTTGGCGGCCGTGAACAGTTTCGCTCCGACAAAGATCGATTCGCCGGGAACTAGAGTTTCCCGATCGGCAAGGGCGTCGATCTGTATCCCGGCCGCAAGCACGATAGCTTCGGCGAACTGACGCTTCTTCTGGGCAAAAAACGCTCTGGCAGCAGGCGACGTTTCCGACTTCTCACCGTCGGCCGCTATCGAATATCCCTTTGTAAGTTGAGGCAAGATCTTTTCCGGCGTACGAATGTCAAGGCCTCGCAATGCATCGTCTAGCGACGCCTGTAATGCAGACGAACGGGATTCGGAGGCTGAGAAGTTTGTCGTCGTTCCTTTTAGGGAAATGTCCAGACTGTCGAAGATATTAGTCTCCTTTGCCTCGCTGCCGGCCAGGTTAATACCTGAGTACTGTTCGCCGCGCAGCTCCAGGACACCCTGTTCCTGTGACTTATGCTGGCTTCTGGCCTCCATCGCTATCTCAAAATAGGACCGTCCAAGGATCGGGTCGAACCTACCAGTATTTATCCGAAGACGGGCATCCCCGCCCCCGCGATGACGAGAATAAAACTTCTTCACCGTCCACGAATTTCCCGCACCTGTACATTGCGTCGAGTCCGCGGCGGCCTTAACTGCGATCGGCGCAAGGTAACCGGCGAACTGGTGCTGCCCGTGGCCGTCTGCCGGCGTGCCGGAGAACTGAGCGACAACGACCAGCGGCCTGAATGTTCTAATCACTTTAACCGCATCACACAAGACGAGTTTCTCGTCCCATTTTGATCTCGCCTCGGACAACGTCTTTGAAAAGCCGTAGTCGTACGCTCGTGTGAAATACTGTTCCGCTCCGTCCAGACGACGTGCCTGAAGGAGTTCCTCCGTCCTGATCACGCCTAATGCCTCACCCAGTTCCGAGCCGATAATATTCTGCCCGCCATCTCCCCGCGTTAGCGAAAGATATGCCGTGCGGGCATTCTCACCGCGGGCAAGGTACGCCAGGAGTGCCGTGTCTTCATCGTCCGGATGAGCCCCGATCATCAATACGCTCGCTGATGTATTAAGTCTATTGAGCAGCTGAACCAGGCCCGTTGCCCCCCGGTCGTATACGGGCCGCACTTGTCCTCGGACTGCGAGCTCACAACCCAGCGCCATTATCAGCAATACTGATGCGACCCGAAGAGCCTTCCTAAAAGGTGGTGGTGAACAAATATATCGAACCATATTTTTTCAGATGTTGGACGGATTCGGCTCTGTACAGTCATTTTTCGGAACCGTTAGGCTGATGAGGTATCCCATGATGACCGTTACGACACAGCCGATAACGTTAAACCACAGAAACTCGATGTCGGAGTACCAGCTTGCGATCCATACAGATGAAATACCAAATAGCAGTCCAAAAAATGCCCCGCGTGCGCGTGCGCGCCTGACCGCGAACGCGAGCACGAAGACGCCGAGCAATGAACCGTAAAAGAATGAACCAAACTTATTGACGACCTCGATCAACGAACCGAGATTCGTCGCAAATACCGCAACGATACAAGCGAAAATCCCCCAAATAAATGTCGTGATCCGTCCGACAGCGACATAGTGGCCGTCAGTCGCATCCGGTTGGAAAAGACGGCGGTAAAAATCGATAGTTGTCGCCGTGGCGAGAGCGTTTAGTTCAGCCGCGATAGACGACATCGCCGCGGCAAAGATCGCCGCGATCAGCAGGCCGATAACACCCATCGGCATATTCTCAAGGACAAAAGTCGGAAACACGTAATTGACGTCGTTGAATGACGGATTACTTGTCGACTTTACAAATGCAAGTGCTTCCTTACGACTTTCGTTGAACTTCTTGTCAGCCTGGACAAACGTTTGCCGTGTAGATTCAACTGCCGTGTCGAAGTTGATAGCCGCTTCACGCCGTTCTGCATGGGCAGCCGCATATTTGGTTTGGATCTGCTGAAACTGCGCACTTTGCTCGGCCTTTGCTACTTCCACTCGATTAAACACGATGGGCGGAGCTGTGAATTGATAGAAAATGAAAACCATGATGCCGATCAGCAAGATCCCAAACTGCATCGGAATCTTAAGAAAGGCACTCATGAGGAGAGAGGTACGCCCCTGATCAACGGATTTCGCTGTTAAGAATCGCTGTACCTGGCTTTGATCACAGCCAAAATATCCGAGCATAAGAAACAAACCGCCGATCAGACCGGACCAGATCGTGTATTTCTCTTTGAGGTCAAACGTCGTGTCAACCATGTTCAGCTTGCCGAGACTGCCGGCGAGGTGAAGCCCATCGCCAAGCGTCACGCCCGTCGGAAAACTCCACAAAATCACAAGGAAACAAACTGTAAGACCGAAGAAGATCACGAACATCTGCTTGACGTCCGTCCAGGTAACGGCCTGGACACCGCCAAACACCGTGTATATCGTTGTACTCATTCCGATCGCAAATACCGTAGCGATCAGATTCCAGCCGAACACGATCGAAAGCACGATCGAGGGAGCCGAGATGATCGTACCTACGCCGAGTCCGCGAGAGATCAGAAAAAAGAAACTGGTCAAAGTTCTCACTCGAACATCGAATCGTTTTTCCAAATACTCGTAAGCCGTAAATACGTTCGCCCGGTGAAAGAACGGCACGACGGTCACGCATAGGATTATCATCGCGAACGGCAGGCCATAATAGAATTGTATAAACCTCATTCCATCGCTATATGCCTGCCCCGTTGTACCTACCAGCGTGATCGCCGAAAGTTGAGTTGCCATGACCGATAGGCCTACGGCCCACCAAGGAAGTCCTCGGTCAGCAAGAAAATACCCTTCCTTGCTGTGGCTGCGCTTGGTCATCCGAATGCCGTCCCAAATGACATACACCAGATAAGCGACGACAATTGCCCAGTCTAAAGATCGCATTGTTTAACCGAAATACCGCGAAAAAGCCCACAGAGCCGTTACGACCGCAATTGTCGAAGCGATCACTCCAAAATAAACCCTGTTCCAGAACGAGCTTGGCCGTTCGTCTGGATAATCATTGTTTCGTTCCATTTCTCAACTCCTCTGAAAGCCGCGTTCGATGTCTTTCATCGACAAACGAAGGATCACCGGCCTGCCATGCGGACAGGTCGTCGGCGACGTTGTAATAAGCAGGCGGTCGATCAGCCAGCGCATCTTTTCCGGCGTAAGCTTCATATTGATCTTGATCGCAGCCTTGCAGGCAAGGCTCGCGGCGATATCATCACGGAGAGTCGACTTGGGTGCGCCTTTCTTTTCGGCCTCGATCGTGTCGAGTATTTCAGCGAATAGGTTTCGTGCCTCGGCGGCCGGCAGATCTGTAGGAATACTCTTGATCGCTACCGTCCTTCCCGAAAGTCGCATTAGGCCAAATCCAAGCGAGCTAAGATCGTCCTCGATAAGACCAAAAGCCTCCGATTGCGCCGGTGAGAGGTCTATCGTCTCGGGCAGAAGCAAATTCTGCGATTCGATCGGGCGTTCGGCCTCCGCCATCCGGTACTTGTCGAACAATATGCGCTCATGGGCAACATGCTGATCGATAAGAAGGAGACCTTCGTCATCTACCGCGATAATGAAACTCTCGTGAAGTTGTCCAAGGGGCTGGATCCTGGCAGCCGAAACACTTTCGACCTCGATCGACTTTGCGATCTTCGCCGCAGAATCCACAGGCGGCAGCTCAGCGTAACCCGACGGTGTAACACGCGAATCGGGTACCGCGATCCCCTCGACCGGAGATTCAGCAATCTCGTTTTCCAAAGATCGGGCAGTGACCTGATCAGCATAATTATGCATAACAGGTCCTTCTACTCCTCCGGCGGCAGCGGCGTCTGCCAGGGCATCCGTCGCCCGTGACGCCAGTACACCGTCTCGGTCTGCGCGGTGCCGATCAGGAAAAAACTCGATACCATATTGCGTCGGCTCAGGCTCGATCTTCTTCTGCATCAGCATCATCTCGGGCCACCTCA
>CAYSMU010000247.1:0-5280 GCA_964432145.1 uncultured Chloracidobacterium sp. | reverse complement strand
GCGAGGCGTTACAGATACTACGAGGTATGGGCAAACCGCGTCCGCGTGCTTGAAACGGGCTATTTTGCACCGATGCTCTCACACCGGACGATCCCGCCGGACAAAGAATGGGCGGAACATATCTCTGCCGACCTGTTGTCGCCGCACTTTACTATCAGTGTCGCCGAGGCCGTCGGCAGGCGGCTGCGGGCTAATTATTTGTGGATATTTGTCCTGCTCGCACTCTCGTGGACGCTGAAGATCTATATTCATCCGTCGCCGATACCGACGACATCCGAGGCCGACCGAAGGGTGTTTTGGGAGATACTTTCCCAAAGAGCTACCGTCGGGCTGGCTCCGGGTTGGCTGGTGATCGTGGCGGGCGCGTTGTTTAATATCGCAATAATCGTCGTCGCTTTTGGTACCTTAAAGCTCAAGGACGCATCGAGCGAGGTGCTGCCCTCCGAAGCCCTCGAGTGGCATCCGCTCAAGCAGGTCTCAGACTGGGCCGAGAGCAGCTTGAAACGCCGAAATACCATAAGGCGTTCGAAAAAGGCACGCAGCCGAATGAGGTCCGTGCACAAGACAGAATCTTAAGAGTAAGAAGTCAACGATCAGAATTCAGACCACCTGCCGAGTTCTGACCTGTGACTCTTTGCGTTTGACTTTGAACGACTGAAAGGAGTGATCTATGCCAATTGATCTGGAATCACGCGGTGACGCGTTGGAGAACGAATATTTTCACCGAAAGGAACAGGAACTGATCGCCAAGATGAAGGCGAAACTTGAGGAAGAGGAATCAAAAAGCCTCGAGATCAAATGCCCGAAATGTGACGGCACGCTGGTCGAGGCAGACTTCCAAACAATAAAGATCGACGTATGCAACAAATGCTCGGGCGTTTGGCTCGATCCCGGCGAACTCGCACAGGTCGTCGATCATGAAAAGGAAGGCGGTTGGTTCGGCAAGCTGTTTGGCTAGGAGGTCGGTCAATGCTGAAGGATAACAGATCGCCGGTCCACCGGGTCCTCATTGCCGCTGCGGTTTTTGTCGCGGCCACGGCCGGCCTGGCCTCAGGGCAGGCTGCTGCCCCAAAGCCCCTTGCCCCGAATGTCGAGGAACACAAGCTCAGCAGTAAGCTGATGGACCGGCAAATGCCGTACCGTGTGATCCTGCCGGGCGGTTATGGGGACGCAAAAGCGGCGCAGGCACGCTACGGAGTGATCTATTTGCTGCACGGGCTGACCGGGCACTTTAACAATTGGACCGACAGTTCTAAGGCGGCCCAATACGCGCTTGATCACAAGTTCATCATCGTTACTCCAGAGGGCAACAACGGCTGGTACACCGACAGCATTTCGACGCCGACCGATAAATTCGAAAGCTATATAGTCCAGGAACTCATCCCCGAGATCGACAAGAAATATCGTACCGCAGCCGACCGCGAACATCGCGTCATTGCGGGGCTCTCGATGGGCGGTTATGGATCGTTGAAATTCGGTTTGAAATATCCGGCCATGTTCTCACTCGTCGGCAGCTTCAGCGGTGCGCTGGGAGCTGCGACGTACCCGATCGCCGCAGGCACGGCTGGAAATGCATTTCAGGGCGTGGTGGCCTCGAGTCTTTCGTCGGTCTTTGGCCCGGCGGACAGTGAAACGCGAAAGGCCAACGACATTTTCGCTTTAGTTAGATCGCTGACACCAGAGAAAATTAAGACGATGCCGTTCATGTATGTATCGTGCGGGACGGAGGATTTTGTGTTTTCGAATAGCAGGGAATTTGGTTCGCTTCTATTGGAAAAGAAAGTCCCCCACGAGTACCGACATCATCCAGGGATGCATGACTGGGTATTCTGGGACGATCAGATAAGGGAGTTCCTGGCAGTGGCTGAGCGGAGGATGAAGAAATAGTATGTTGAAACGTTTGCTCGTATTTGCCGCGATCCTTGTGGCTTTCGCCGTTCCGTCGTTTTCACAATCGAGGACCGAGATCAGTGACCGGACGGCTGCACGGATGCTTCTCGGAAAGCACAAGATCTCACTGCAATGGATAAGTTGGGACTACTTCGGCGCGGCAAACGTGACTAACAAGGGCGGCGTTTATTCGCTCAATGGCGAGCAACGAGGCAAGGGCAATACCGATTTTGTCAGGGTCGCGGGCCGCATCACGAGGATCGACAAGAAGGAATTCAAGTTTGACGGAACGATAACCACACAGGTAAGCCACATATTCGGCGGCAAGCCCTGCGAACGCAAAGGTGAGATGACCTTTCGCATCACCGGAAAACGCAAATACTGGCGTCTGATGGAGATGGACAACCCTTGCGACGGCGTGACGGATTACGTCGATATCTTTTTTCGGTAAGCTGTCAGCGGTCAGCAATTAGCGATCAGAATGAAGGATTTTCGAAATCTGGCTGTTTGGGAAAGATCCCATAAATTAACATTACTGATCTACGAGGCCACTAAATCATTTCCTAAAGAGGAGTTGTTCGGCCTCACCAGCCAGATCAGACGTGCATGCTCCTCAATTCCGGCCAATATTGCAGAGGGATGTGGCAAGGGTTCTGATGCAGACTTTTCTCGTTTTCTTCAGATCGCCTTTGGGTCGGCTTGCGAACTTGAATATCATTTGATCTTGTCGCACGAACTCAGTTATCTGTCAGACTCGCAATCTGCGATTCTGAATGACGAATTGATCTCGATCAAGCGAATGTTGGCCTCGCTAATTGCAAAGATCAAGGCGGACCGCTGATCGCCGCGTGCTGACAGCCTCTATATGCTTAATTTTGCCATCGAGACGGCTCGCGACGCCGGACAGCTGCTTCTTGAGAAATTCGATCGCGGGATAGCGATCCACAAGAAGGGCGACATCAACCTGGTGACCGAGGCCGACCTTGCAAGCGAAGCACTCGTCATCGAGCGCATAAAATCGTATTACCCCAAACACTCGATCCTTGCCGAGGAATCGGGCAATGCGGTTGTCATCGGCGGCGAGAACACATGGAAGTGGATCATCGACCCGCTCGACGGCACGACAAATTTCGCTCATGGCTACCCGTGCTTTTGCGTTACTCTTGCACTCGAACACGACGGCGAGATAGTCATCGGAGTAACGTTCGACCCGACCCGCAATGAGCTGTTTGCGGCTGAACGCGGACGCGGGGCAAGCCTGAATAACAAACCGATCAGAGTTTCGGCAACGGCTGAACTAAGCGATGCATTGCTCGTGACCGGGTTCCCGTACGACTTTAAGAAACGGGACGATTTCGCGAGGCATCTAACACAATTCCTGCTCCGATCACGAGGCGTGAGGCGAGACGGATCAGCTGCGATCGACCTGGCGTACATTGCGTGCGGCCGTTTCGACGGAATGTGGGAGGAAGGGCTGAACCCGTGGGACGTAGCTGCGGGCATTCTGCTCATCGAGGAGGCCGGCGGGCAGGTCAGCTATTATGACGGCTCGAAGCTCAGCATCTATACGCCGCCGCTGCTCGCGTCGAACGGCCTGATCCACTCGCAGATGGCCGATGTCCTGCGATGAACTCGCTCGTCATTACAATCACGCGACGCGTGTGATAATCTCTTAACATTACAGAAGCAGGGCGAAAGATCGGTATTCTTGATCCGACCACCGGCCACTGACGACTGACCACTGCCATATGTCCTGGTTTCGCAGAGACAAACCGAAGATCGATGTTCAGGAAGCGGACGAGGAACAAACCGTCAGGACCGAGGGCATTTTTGTTAAGTGCCCGGAGTGTGAGAGTGCACTGTACCGGCGTGAACTGACTGAGTCGCACGAGGTCTGCACACACTGCGGATATCACTTTCGTTATTCGGCCAAAGGGCGGCTCGATGACCTGTTTGACGACGGGCGCTACGAAAAGCTCGACGAGGAAGTGACCTCAGGCGATCCGCTCGAGTTTTTCGATTCCAAGCCTTACAAGGACCGCATCGAGCAGGCAAAGGAGACCTCGGGACTGCCCGAGGCGCTCGTTTCAGGAAAAGGATTGGTCGGCGGCCATCTCGTTTACGCCGCGGCGATGGACATGTCCTTTATCGGCGGCTCGATGGGCTCAGCCGTCGGAGAAAAGATCACGAGGATCATCGAGCGAGCGCTCGAAACACGCGGAGCGGTCGTAATATTTGCGGCCTCAGGCGGGGCACGGATGCAGGAGGGTACTCTCAGTCTGATGCAGATGGGCAAGATATCGGCTGCGCTTGCTCGCCTGCACGAGGCTCGCCTGCCTTTCATCTCGGTACTGACCGACCCGACAACCGGCGGCGTGACCGCCAGCTTTGCGATGCTCGGTGACGTAAATCTTGCCGAACCAAAAGCGCTGATCGGATTTGCGGGCCCGCGGGTCATCGAACAGACGATCCGCCAAAAACTTCCGAAAGGTTTTCAGCGAAGTGAATTCCTTCTCGAACACGGCATGATCGATCAGGTCGTGGACCGGCGCGACATGAAGGCGACGATCGTGCGGATGCTTGATTTCATGATGAATAAAGCCATTGCGGAGACCGGCGCGTAAGCGAGGGCGATACTTTCAACGTTGTGTGATTCGCCCTTGCTTACACGCGGGCTTTTGCAGCTTCGAAACCCATGTTGACGGAAATTCTTACAGATCTATACGAACGCGACCTCAACAAACTTAAAGATGAGATCAGTGCGTACGCCGACGAGGCCGATCTCTGGAAAAAGCCCGGCGGCGTGCCCAACTCGGCTGGCAATCTTTGCCTGCATCTAAACGGAAACCTGCAGCATTTCTTTGGCGCGGTGCTTGGCGGCACCGGTTATGTCAGGGACCGCGATGCGGAATTCTCCGCCTCGGGAGTTTCACGCGACGCCATGCTCGCCGACATCGACACGACGCTTGCCGTCGTCAAGTCAACTCTCGCAAGATTGACAGACGCGGACCTTGCGGCGAACTATCCCATCGAGGTTTTCGGCAAGCCGATGTCGACCGGCTGGTTCCTGACGCACCTGTGCACGCACCTGACGTGGCATCTCGGACAGATCAGCTATCACCGGCGAATCGTCGTATGATCTTCCACCTTCTTGAACCCATCGAGCATGGCTAATACTGCCTCACGATTAATGGGTTCGTCGAATCTCCATTCATAAAGACTTAGGCCATTTTCAGAACATAACCTTCTTTTTGTCTCGTCTCGCTCTTGTTGTTCACGGAACTTTTCTTCACCGCCCCAATATTCGACAGGGCTATAATGTTGTTCACCTTGATATTCAATGGCAAGCCCTAATTGAGGGACAAAAATGTCAAGTCGTAGTCGGGCCAA
>CAYSMU010000246.1:0-5288 GCA_964432145.1 uncultured Chloracidobacterium sp. | reverse complement strand
ATATCGAATTCGATCATCGGGAGCACTGCACTCTGCAAAAAGATGTATGTAGATGCTGCGCTTCCATTGGTGCTGCACTGCCATGAGCACCTCACTGGCCCGATTTCGGCGGGGCGGGAACCACTAGTATGACTACTAAGCCTCCTTCTCTTCTCTAAAGATAGCTGTGCATTGCCGTGTTCGATCTACCCGCAGCCCAAGCACGTCGGGCCGCGAATAATGGCCCGTCGGATCGAAATTCTGCCTTTCCTCGCGGACGCGAGCGTGGTCGATCTCTGCGATGAGTAATTTTTCCTCGTCACAAAACGGCTCGATGACCCATTCGCCGTCGGGCCCGGCTATGCAAGAGCCGCCGTTGGCCAAAAACTCAGGTGAATTCGCGATCACGGTCTCTATGCCCGGCAGATCGGCTGGCAGATCGCTCTTTCTCATCAATGACGAGACCGACGCGACGTAGGAGCGCGACTCGAGAGCGATGAACCGCGTAATGTCCTTTGTATTTCTCAGGCTGCCCGGCCAGACCGCAACGTGCAGGTCTTCGCCCTGAGCGTAAAGTGCGGTCCTCGCAAGCGGCATCCAGTTTTCCCAACAGTTGAGTCCGCCGACCGTAAATGCTCCCAACGCGTGCGTCCTCAACCCGTTGCCGTCGCCGGTCGCCCACGTCATCCGCTCGTCATAGGTCGGCATCAGCTTTCGATGCACGGACCCGATCTGGCCGCCCTGATCGATATATACAAGCGACGCGTAGACGCTCTCTCCCCGATCCGCCGGACGTTCCAGGATGCCTAGATAGACGGCGATCTTGCGTTCCCCCGCCAGCGAGCAGACCTCCGCGAGATCACCGCGCTCAATGCAGACCGCCTGGTTTACATACTCGGCATGAAATTTCTTGTGAAACGGCGAATTAAAAGCCGTGATATTCGAATACTCGAGCCAGAACGGATAACCGGGCACCAGACATTCGCCGAACGCGACCAGCCCGCATCCGCCATCAGCAGCCTCAGAGATTCGTTCGCAGACCTTAGCGAGTGTCCTCTCGCGGTCGAACCAAATCGGAGCTATTTGAGCTGCAGCGATCTTGAGAGTCTCCGACATACTACCTCTTTAACTCCGCTTCGGCCGCAATGTAACCGAAGCTCGCCCATTGATTTCCCGCCGTGATCCGCCGAAAGATGTCCATGGCGCGGTCGCGGTCGCCGTTGTATAGATACCAGCATCCCAGGCCATAGCCGAGCGAAGCGTTGCCGAGCGTCTCGGCCTTTGCACCGATCTCCTCCATCATTATCCCGGCCCCGACCTCGCCCCGATACAGCCGCAGCAGCTTGAGGTAATCTTCGTTCTCGATCACCTCGAAATCGCCGTCAACCGGAACGAGCAGTTTCTCGGCATCTTTGTTTCGGCTCAGGCGCCGCAGGGTCATGTAATACCAATGGGTTGTCGCCGCCAGCATGTCATTGTTTTTGGAGACGGCCATCGCCTCTTTGTATGCATCGGCCGCACGTTTGAGATCGCCCTTGAGGTAATATGCGAGGCCGAGATGATACCAGATGTTGGACTGCAGCGTGCTCGTCGGAATGTTGCGTGGGTTGGGCATGCCGTCCGGCTCGACCTCGTCGGGCTTGCCTTTGACGAGCTTCGCCGCCTTCTCAAAGTCCTTTATCGCGTCGTCAAAACACCGGAGCGAAATATACCTATGCCCGCGGTGCCGGTAAATGCGGGCGTCCGACGGAAACTTCGCGAGCCCGAGCGTCAACGCCTCGACCGCGTCCTTGTAATTGCCGAGATAGCCCTTTCGCCGCGCGTACCAGATCAGATTGTCCGCTGTCGGCTCAGCCGCATATTTTTTCGCGGCTGCCTCGAGGTTTTTCGAATATTCGAGCTTTGCGTTCTCGCTCAACGCAGGCTTGACCTCTTTCGCGGCCTGAACACAAGGCTGCGCCGCCGCAAAAGATACAAAACAACCCGCAAGGACCGCTCCGACCAGTAGCTTTTTCATGATGTGAGATTTTAGCAGAGATGTCCGAACTAATGTTAATCGACGCCGCAGACCAAAGATGTGCGTGGCCCCGCTTCGGAGACGGGGCGGCGGGAGCCTGTTTGCCGGCGGCGGCGGCGAAGATCGTCGCTTCGCGGGTGATGCGCGAATGTCAATCGCCAAGGGAAGCTATGCCGCCAGTTTCGGAGCTCGCTTTATTTCGTTCAACACTTCTATTTCGCTGTCTTCAGCGAGCTGCAGGTCGCATCGCATCTGCAGATTTAGCCAAAAGCCCGGCGAATTACCGAAGAACTTAGCCAACCGCAATGCCGTGCTCGGCGTCAGTCCGCGCTTGCCCGAGATGATCTCATTGACCCTCTGAAAAGGCACACGTATGCCCTGCGCCAACTGCGTTTGTGTCAAACCCATCGGTCGCAGAAAATCTTCGAGAAGAATTTCCCCCGGATGTGTTGCCTTGCGATTTGTCGGAATTCTTATCATATTTCGTCGTCCCCGCCTCAGTGATAATCTACGATCTCCACTTGTCCCGCGCCGCTCGCGGTCCATTCAAAGCAAATACGATACTGGTCATTTATACGGATGCTGTGCTGGCCTTCTCGATCAGCTTTCAGTGCTTCGAGCCTATTGCCCGGCGGTATTCGAAGATCCTCGATCGTTACCGCCGAATCGATTTGGTCGAGCTTGCGAAACGCCGCTTTCCAAAGATCTCGCGGCAACAACCGCCTCGCTGCAGTCGAGTTTACGCCGTTAAAGATGTCCTCTGTTGGCTTATCGGCGAACGACTCGATCATCGTAAGCATAATAGCACGGATATCGTGCTAATACAAAAACGAATTTCCGTCAGTGTCGCCGAGGCAGTTTTTCGTCTGACGGTGGCGATCCATTCGCCAAGGACCTGGGTGCACGTCTTTGCGCCATTGTTCTGTCGACCTGCGTCGGCTGAAGCGGCATATTGTACTGAGTCGATTCCCCGATCTCGTGGCCAGCCTGCGGTTATTTCTGGAGGCTTACACTGCCTTCAGAACAAAATACACAACCTTGCGCATCGGGTTTCCAGAGAGCTTTCTCGCCCATGATGTCTCGAGCTGCCCCCATTTGCTTCGGTCCAATTCACGCGTTTCAACCAATTCGAATCCCGCTGCGCGATACCGGGGCCCCAGAGAATCCCTTATAAGCCGCTCTGACAGGTCGGGAATGCCGAGGCGACCGATCTCGCTTTTGTCGCGCTCGCCATCGATACCGATCACGATCTCAAGCATGCAGTGCGGCGCGGCAATGCGTCTGAGTTCAGCTAGTATTTCCCCATCTCCCGTGGCGACGGCCCTCAGCAGACTTCCCCACGGAAAATGTATGTGTATCTCGTCGGCAACGCCCGTAAATTCTTCGGGCAGAGATTCAACGGCGGCCTGAACGAACATTACGTTCGCGAGGCCGCCCTTGCTAGGTTTTCTTGTTGCCTTCATCGAAGGCTTTTCTAACGGCTTGACGTTTGCGTCTACGCCGATGAAGAACTTGTTCGGGTTCGCCCGAGCCATTGTCGACACAAAGCGACCGTCGCCCGTTCCGATGTCGATCACAATACCTTCTCCGGTACGATGCGATGATCTCGTCAAACTCTTCATTGGACAGTTATCAGATCGTGCTGCCGCGGATGGTTTTTATCATAGATATCACCCCCTTTGGTTACGATTGTAAATAGCTCGAATGGAATTCGCAATATAAACAAGGGACCTGGCTCACGATCTTCGTCACTTCAAAGTCTCGATTTTTCCAGCCGATCGACGAACAAACTATTTCTTTCTGACCAAGATGATCAATATGACGGCCATGCCCCTGTTCGCCTCGATCATGAACTTGAGCCTACGGCCTCCAGGTAATGCGAGTTAATGTATGGAGCTTACGTCACAATTGCATCGTCTTTTGATGGAACTGACAAGATTGTCCGCGTTCCGGCCGGTGGGACAGGTTGCCGTGTTTGCGGAGTTTGGCGTGTTTATTGCAGTTACTGTATGTTTTGAGTTTGTCGGGACCAGCAAGTTCGAGGGGTTTCCGGGGGACAGGTTGTGAGTTACGTTGTGGGGCGTTGTGGGGGTTTCCCGTCGATAGCGGATCGAGTGTCGCGGCGGCGGCTTTGGGGCTTGGCCGACGCGGTGGCGGTTTCGGGTGCTTTGGGTTACAGCCCGGGGCGGAATGACGCCGATTTTCTCCGGAATGGACGGTAAAAAACCGGTGACCCAACTGCACTTTTTCGGTGACCCAGACCCTTATTCCCGGTGACCAGAGCACCTATTCCGGTAATCAAAGCCAGTTGTTCCCGATACGATTTTGCTTTATCGGTGCAGTGGCGGGAAAATGCATGTACCTAACAGACTGCAGGAGAAATAAAAAATGAGCCTTAATTCCTTCGTCCATACCTTGCCCGCGGATATCGAGGAGTCGGTCAATAACGCGATCGCCGAGTGGAAGACCGCGGACAAGATCAGCCGGATCTGGAAAAAGGACGCCTCTGTCTGGTCGAGCGACGACGAAGCGAAATGGCTCGGCTGGCTGCACATCGTCGATGAGGAACTCGCCGAAAAGATCAAGTACCGTGACCTGGCGTCCGACATAGATGGAGCCGGTTTCAGCGACGTTTTGCTGATGGGCATGGGCGGCTCGTCGCTTTGTCCCGAGGTTTTGGCGATGACATTCGGCAAGTCACATTTCCACATCCTCGATTCGACTGTTCCCGCCCAGGTTGCGGCCGTTGAGAATAAACTCGACCTTGAAAAGACGCTGTTTATCGTTGCCAGCAAGTCGGGCTCGACGCTCGAACCCAATTGTTTCAAGCAGTATTTCTTCGAACGGCTTTGTGAAAAGGTCGGCCGCGAGCGCGCCGGGCAGCAGTTTATCGCCATCACAGATCCGAGCTCAAAAATGGAGCAGGTTGCCCGAGATGACGGCTTTCGCCATATTTTCTACGGCAAGCCCGATATCGGCGGCAGGTTTTCGGCACTTTCGGCCTTCGGAATGACGGCCGCCGCCTCGATGGGACTCGATGTCGAGGGCATCCTGACAAACGCGTCACCAATGGTTGATGCTTGTCGTAACGCCGATCCGGAGATTAATCCCGGGGCGTTGCTCGGCATTATCCTCGGTGTCTGTCACAAGTTTGGCCGTGACAAGCTGACGATCTTCACCGCTCCCGAGATCCACGATCTCGGAGCCTGGCTCGAACAGCTTATCGCCGAATCGACCGGAAAAAATGGTATCGCGATCATCCCAGTTGACCGCGAGGGAACTCAGATAGCTC
>CAYSMU010000245.1:0-5357 GCA_964432145.1 uncultured Chloracidobacterium sp. | reverse complement strand
GATACAAACGTAACCGGCGGTTTTCTGTACGAGACTACGATCCATTTTTTCGATATGCTCCGGTTTCAGTTTGGCGAGATCGAGGAGCTGATAGCGTACGGCTCGCAGCACGAGTATCCCGAGATAGACGAGTTCTCAATCATCTTTAAGTTCAGGAACGGCTTTCATTGCACATTTGCGTCATCGGCAGATGCAAGCTGGATGTTTCCGTTCGAACGCATCGAGGTTTTCTGTCACCACCGAACTATCGTAGCCGAGGAAATGCTTGTCCTGACCGACTGTCGCGGGATGGTTTCCGACTACGTTACTCATTCGTTTCATAGGACGGACGAAGATACTCGTAAGGGGTTTGTTACTGAGGACGCGGCGTTCATTACCGCAATTCTCGAGGGTAAAGAGCCCGCAGTAACGGCAGGTGACGGCTATCGGGCGGTAGAACTCGTCGAGTCGGTGTATGAATCGATCAGGACAGGCGAACGGATTAGGTTCGCTTGACCGTCCGTGATCTACGCTGTTTTTCGGCTTGCGGAAAATTTGTTATTCTCCGTATTTGGGTCAAACTTTTTTGAATATGAATCCCTGCCAGAATTGCGGAAAACTTAACTCGCCCGAAACCCATTTCTGCAGATTTTGCGGGAGCAAATTCGTTGCGGTCCAGGGGCAGGCTCCCCAACGGGATGCGTTCGATCACGCTGCCCCGCGGCCGTATGCGTGGAAGACGGATGAATTTCAGACCCGGAATGAATCTAGACAAACCCGGGGAACCGGTACGTTTCAGCCTGATACGAGAAGCTTTGATCCGGCGACACAGGCTTTTCAACCGGCACCGTTGGCGTATCAGCAGCCGCAGCATTTTGGTATGCCGTTTCGCTGTGCCCATTGTTCGAGTCAAATGATGCCGCTAGTCGAACGCCGTATTTCGACGGCGGGGTGGATCACCTTTGCGGTTCTGCTTGTATTCTTTTTTCCACTGTTCTGGATCGGCCTGCTTATTAAAGAGGACGTAGCCGTCTGCCAGACCTGCCAGTCAAAAATCCCGATCGGCCCTCACCGGTAATAGTATCCTCTGGGGTGCTCGATCTTTATTTCCGGATTCGTACTCGTGACGCTGATCTTGTGGTATCCCTTCTTCATGTGGGTTGAAAGATACGTAAGAGCGAACTGACGGTTTATCGACAAAACAAGCTCCTTAAAAAAGGGCACATAGCTGATCGGTGCGATCGAACCCTGGTAGAATGCACGTCCCCCGGTGCTGTCGGAGAGTTTGGCGAGGGCTCCTTGTGCGGCAAGTACAAACACCGAGTTTCCGCGATCTGACGTTTCTGTGGGCGAGTAGAACGAGTAGATCGCAACTCCCTTACGCTGGGCCTTCAAGATAGATTGGTCGAGAGCGACGCTTTGCGATATCGATGCGAGGTTTGCACCCTGCGATGTGTCCAGTCCGTCGGAGAAAAGCAAGATCGCCCTACGCCCCGACGGGATGCCGTCAAACCGTCCGAGTACATCCGAGACACCGTCGAAAGGGCTTCGCGGCCCGAAACTGGAACTTCCCGATACGATCCGAAGCGACTTGGCGGCACGTTCCAGATCATCAGTAAATCGCTGCCTCACATCGAGAGAACCCGCCCGCGAATATGCCACCATAACGCGCGTCCCCTTTTGCAGACCACGAATGAAGTCCTGAATATCCTTGATCTGAAGATTGAAAGTTGAGGTAAGGTCTTCCTGGATCAATAGAGCGATGGATAGAGGCGACTCGCTGTTGCTGCGGATCGAGAGGATGCGTTGTTCGTCGTTGTCCTCCTTTACGATCAGCCGGTCGGCCTGGACGAATTCTTCGGCCTGATTCTCACGAAGCTCCTTTTTGGTAAAGATCGAGATCGGGATCGTCATGGTCCGGACCCTCGGCTTGTTTTCATCGGCCGGCGGTTGTGCGTGGATGGAAAGTCCAGGCAGCAGCAACAGACCAAAAAGTAGTATCGAGTAGGCGGCGATTTTCATACGTGATGTGCCAGTCCTTGAATGATAAACCATTTCGCTCCGAATAATGAATCTTTTTTGGTGCCGAAACAGTGAGATCGAATTTCCGTAAACTGCGGTGCTATGCGCTAGACTCTTACACGAAGGAACTATGGACAAGATCACTCCAACCGATATGCGGCGGGGAAGGCGGCTAAAGGCCGGGGCGATCGCAGCCCCGATCGCATTGCCGATCCTGCCGGCGATCATCACCTTAATGCTGGTCTTGCTGACGGCCTCTGGGCCGCCTGCGGCGGTTGCGATCCTGTTTTTTGGAGCGATCGCGACGGGGATAGCCTTTATCACCGGGCTGATAATATCCGGTATTTTGATCGCGAAACGGGTCAGTTGGACAAAAGAGATGCGCGAGCGGATAGCCGCAAACGGGATCAGGGCCCAGGAGATCGACTGGTTTCGCCATGAGCTTAAACCCGGAGAAAAGCGGGCATTGCGGTTAATAGAAGCCCGTGATCTCCTGCTCGCGGATGCGTATCGTGAGACGCTTGCCTCTCGTTTGACGGCAACCCGGATCGTAAGGTCGTCGAAACGGGAACTTCAGTACGCGAAGCGAAGACAAAGCTCACTGAAACAGCTAAAGAGCGCGCGGAGTCAGGACTTTCAGGAGCAGGTAGGCAAAGATATTGAAAAAATCTCAGGCATACACGACGAGGCCCGGTTAATGCTGTCGGAAGCGGAAGCCCGCCTTCAGATGATCGAGGCGGCAGCGACACGCGGCGGGACACTAGCTGATCAGGAGATCGCGCTCAAAAAACTAAACGCGAGAACTGCCGAACTCCCGCTGGCCCTCGAAGCCGCTAAAATGGCCGATGAAATACGTTTAGAACTAGAGCGTGAGGATGGCGGGGCCATCGCTGAAGAATAAAAAAGACGCTCCCCAAGCAGCGTCATGAACATTTTAAAGGCGAATGAGGACCACCCAGCCGTGCGGACGTATGAATTGAACCTGTAGATTACAGGTGGGTGGCTTTCTATCCCTTTCGGGGTATCAAAGCCGAAGTCTCTGGCTCGCCTCCTTAGAGAAAAGCACCGACGATCGGCATTAGCCTCCCGGCATTCATATGTTGGCTCAATTGTAATTGCGTCCGTTAACGAGAAACGTAGTCAATTCGTTCGCCAATTCGGATATTAGCACATCCGCGATAATTACAAAATGAAAAACGGATCGATCTCTATTGCTCAACGTGAACTACCTGAGTCTGAACGTCACGGTGCTTCAAAATGCGATCGAGCATCTCGGAACACTCTGAACTGCGTGCGGCCAATTGAGCGTCGTTTTGAGCCTGAGCGTGCCGCAGTTGGTAGTATTCGTCCGCGATGTGCAGTGCGGCAAGGATCGCGACCTTGAGCGAATCGACAGTCATCGTTCCCGATGAGATCTCTCGCATTTTCGAGTCCACATAGGCCGCAAGGTCCTGAATATACTCGTTATCTCCGTCCGAACGGATACTATACGTCTGGTTATATATCTCAACTCTGATCGTCTGTTCTGACATATGGTTCCTATCTGCCCACCGCTTCGGCTGCGTCGGTATCAATAAGCGTGATCGCGTCAAGCATGGCCTCGACCTTGAGCTGGATCGAATCACGTTCCGACAATAGTACGGCTAGTTTAGCTTCTGCAGAATCACGTTCCGCGGCCGCCTCAGTGGCCTGGCGGCGCAGGGAATTGATTTCCGATTCGAGTCGGTCCCTCTCCTCGCGCATCTTTTTGGCGAACTCTATAGTCAAGTATATCTTGTCCTCGAGGTGCGAGAACTTCTCCATTCCCGTTAGGCCGTTCATCGATTGAGTCTCCAAAAATGGACGTTGAAAGCTGTGGAAAAGATTATCTTTACTTTCAGCAAAAACTTCAAGTAAAGGATTAAGAAAGATCAGGTTCGCATTCTTATCCCGAGTTTGGATGCGGTTTCAGTCACTATTTGCTTATGTATTGCCTCAACCTCGTCCTCGACAAGCGTCCGCTCATCGCTGCGGTATTCCAACCGTATGGTTATTGATCTTTCATCGTCGCCAAGGCCTTTGCCTTCGTAAACATCGACAAAATAAACGGCCCGGCAAAGGTCATACTTCTTTTCTGCGATCGTACTGCGAACAGCGTCAAACGTCACATTTCGCTTTGCAACGAACGACACATCGCGGGTTATGCCGGGATATCTCGAAAGCGGCCTGTACAGGCGCGGCGGCGCGATGAGCCCGAGAACCTTCTGGAGGTTGAGTTCGGCGACAAAAACAGGCTGACGAAACTTGTATGTCGCAGATATCTCATCGCTTAAACGACCGATCGAGCCCACGACGGTGCCTGCGACCTTGATCGAAGCGGACTGGCCTTTGCGAAGGTGCGTGATGTCAGCGGCAGTGAACTCAGCGTTGTCGATCCCAATGACTTCGAGAGCGGCCTCGACGGCCCCCTTTGCGTCGTAAAATCCGAGTTCACGGACGGACATTGATCTGTTTTGTTCGATCTCACCCCCGGTAAGACAGAGTGCGAAGACCTCCTGTTCGTTCGGGAGATCGTCCTCGCCGAAACTTGACGCAAACACCTTGCCAAGTTCGAATAGCTTCAGATCGCGGCGCTGCTGGTTGAAATTCAACCGCACAGCCTCGAGCAGCCCGGGAATTGCCGTAGGGCGCATACGCACGGCACCCTCGATCACCGAATCACAAAGCGAAACGTACTTGTCATCAGCTTTATCGCTCAAAACGCCCGGAACGGGCTCAAAAACGCCATCATGACGGGTGTCGATGAAACTGTACGAGATCGCCTCGTCAAATCCCATTCCGATCAGGCTTTGCCGCAATGCACGCTCGTGATGCTCGGTCGGCTGATATTCGCCGGCGCCGTATGCCGGGGGCAATTCGTCAGCGATATTCTCATAACCGGCGTGACGGGCCACCTCTTCAACAAGGTCTTCTTCGATCGCTATATCGTGCCGCCAGGTCGGGGAAATGAATGTGTCCTCGTTATTTTCGATACCAATGGCATTCAAGATCCGAACACATTCTTTTTTGGGAACGTCAAGGCCGGTGAGCCGCTTAACGGCACCCGCGATATCGTTCGACCGGATAGTATTCTGCAATGCTCGTGTCGGATAAACATCAAGGAATTCGCCCATTTCACCGCCAGCTAGCTCGCAGATCAGGCGCGCCGCCCTGTCTGATGCACGCTTGAGATTCTCAATATCTACGCCTCTTTCGAAGCGATAGCTGGCTTCAGTCGTTAGATTAAGTTTTCGCGATGTCGCCCTTATATTACCGCGGTCAAAATAGGCAACCTCAAGTAACACATTAACCGTAGAATCGGTGATACTCGAATCGTG
>CAYSMU010000244.1:4167-5362 GCA_964432145.1 uncultured Chloracidobacterium sp. | reverse complement strand
GCCAAATTCCTCGTCTTTGAGCAGGTCGTAGGCAGTGTTGATCCTTGTAATCGTGTCGTGGGTGGCGGGCGAAAGAACCACCCCGTCAGACCCATCGGAAGACGATGGGTCTGCCACCCCTCCTTCGTAAGGAGGGGAGCTTTTTGAAAGAATTTCCTCGGCGTCGAGCAGGCGGCATGTCATCTCGGCGATCGACAGTTCTTCGTCACGAACCAAAGTCTCGTCAAACCCTTTGTTGCGAAGCTGTGTGACGGCGAGCCAGAGCTTACCCTCGTGAAGCTCGGCGAGCTGCTCGGGCTTGAATTTCTTGGCGGCACGGCGCTGAACGAAAAACTTAAATTTCCAGACTGGATTTTGGACCGTGATCGCTTTTTCGAGTTCCGAACGTTCGCCCGTGATCTTAAAGAGACGGGCGACAAAGTCCGACAGGTACGGGGCCGCGTCGGTCAATATTTTCGACTCGACACGGCGCTCAAAGCCCTCACCGCGGGCCGCAATATACTTGGTCAGGGCGTCATGAAGCAGCGGCTCGCTCTTTTCGACATCGGCGTAAAACCGCTCGGCAAGCTCACGCAGTTTGACCGCGTCAAAGAGGTCGGAGTATCTAAATCCGTCAATTCCAAGTTCCATGTCGGCCGTTTCGGCGGTGGCGTTCATACAGTATAAATGGCCCGATTTCCTAAAATTAGAGCCAAACTACAAATATAACATTCGGAAAACGCGCGACCAATCGGCGCCGCTCCGGGCGCCGGGAATACGGGGAAATATTCTGAAAAAGGGCATCGAATGTGATATAAAAAAGGATTGCATAGAGCATTTATAGTAGATACGGGATTTAGCAGTAGTATGGAAAACGATCAACGACTTACACCGTTACCGGTGATGAGCGACCTTCAGCCGGCGAATATTGACTATTCACCGGCGGGCTATGCAGCGTCGTACGACGATTCGATCGAGAGTAAGCGCTCGATCAGGCAGTACATCAATGTCATCATCAAACGCCTGCCGATCATCTTGGCGATCACGATAATCGTTACCGCGGCGGCGGCGTTCTATATGTACCAACAGCCGTCGGTCTACTCGGCGACCACGGTGATGACGATCGAACCGCGCAAGGCCCCGCAAACCCGTAAGGAATCGATCAACATCAACTTCGGCGACGTCGTGACGGTCTTCGAGGGCTACATCGACTCGC
>CAYSMU010000244.1:0-4157 GCA_964432145.1 uncultured Chloracidobacterium sp. | reverse complement strand
GACGCGATCAACATCAACTTTGGTGACGATACGAAGTACTACAACACCCAGCTCAAACTGATGCAGAACCAGGATCTGATGAAGCGGGTCGTAATTTCGTTGGGCCTGCATCGCGATCCTAATCTCTTTGGCGACTCGGGCCGCGGGCTGCTTGCCGGCCTTCGCTCGCTCTTCTCGGGCGGCCAAAAGCAGGCCGAGCCTGATAATTCGCTGCCCGTTATCAGTACGGGGGCGACGTCCGACGAAAAACCGGCCGAGGTCCAACTCACTCCCGAGGAATCCCGCCGTGCCGACGCATATTCGGGCCGTTTGGTCGGCAAACTCCGCGTTGAACAGACCGCTCAGACCAATATCGTCAATGTCACGGTCGAGGAGACCAATCCTGCCCTTACGGCTAAGGTCGCCGACCGCGTCGCCGAACTCTTCATCGAAGAGGACCAGCTTCGCGAGACCGAGGGTGCCCGCAAGGCCTATGACGACCTAGGAAAGTCGATCGAGGACCTGAAATCCGCCATTGCCAAGCAGGAAACCGATTTTATCGCCGAGATGAAGTCGTCAAACCTGCCGCTTCAGGAGAAGGGCGGCGAATTGCGTGCCGGCAACCTCGAGGCCCTGCTCAAACAATGGAGAGATGCCCAGGAAGAGGTGAGCAAGCTCGAAGCCCAGTACACCGCGACGGTCAACGCAAGCAAGGGCGGCGACATCCTAGCCGTCGTCGGCGAGAACAAGGCCCTGCAGGACGCCCGCAGCCAGAACCTCAAACGACAGGCCGATCTCGACAAACGAATCGAGGACATCGATAAGAAGATCGAGGAAAAACGGACCCGTAAGGAAGAACTTCTTGCGAAGTATACCGAGGAGTACGGTCCCGTTAAGGCAGTTCAGGCCGAGATAGATGAACTTGTCAAACAGCGAAGCAACGTCGAAAGAGAGGTTGCTCAAAAGATCAAAAATGAGGGTGTCAAGCTCGTAAAGGACGCCGAACGCGAGGTCCTCGCGAGCCTCAGGGCCCAATTGACGGCCGCGCAGCAGCGCGAATCAAAAGCCGCCGGCAACTTCGAACGCGAGGCGACAAAGGCCGGATTCGAGGGCCAGGCCGAGATCAAACTGATCAGCCTCAAACGCGAACTCGATCAGAACCGCAGTCTGCTCGACGCCTACGTCCAGCGGCAGAAGGAGCAGGAACTGGCCCTTCAGACCGAACGCCCCGAGAATATCAAGATCCAGAACAAGGCCGTCACGCCGGTCGCTCCGATCGGCCCGAACCGCACCCGCAACATTCTCGTTGCGATGCTGATCTCGCTCGCGGCGGGCATCGGCCTGGCGTTCCTGCTCGATTACCTCGACGACTCGGTCCGCACGTCGGACGACATCAGCCGTCATCTGGGCTTGCCGACGCTGGCATTGATCCCGCACTATCTCAACTCGGACAAGCGTAAACTGCTGCCGGCCAAGGGCGGCACGAGCCCGCCGAATGCCCTCGTCACGATGGGCGAGCGAAACTCGCCAATGGCCGAGGCGTATCGCCACCTGCGCACCAGCCTGCTCTTTTCGAGTGCGGGCAAACCGCCGCAAACGATACTCGTTACCTCGTCACAGCCGTCGGAGGGTAAGACCACGACCGCGATCAACACTGCGATCACGCTCGCCCAGTCGGACGTGGATGTGGTGATCGTCGACTGCGACCTTCGCCGGCCGCGTCTGCATCAGCACTTTGGCCTCGACAATTCACGCGGCCTGACCAACTATCTCTCGGGCGACAAGACGACCGACAACCTGATCCGCACCTACAAGGATCTGCCGAGGCTCAAGATCATCACCAGCGGCCCGATCCCGCCAAACCCGGCCGAGCTGCTCTCGTCGAACGAGATGCGAAATCTGCTGACGTATTTGTCGGGCAAGTTCAAGCACGTTATCGTCGACTCGCCTCCGGCGATCTCATTTACAGACGCATCTATCCTCGCAACGTTGGTCGATGGCGTCGTGCTCGTTGCCATGGCAAACAAAAGCTCGATCCATCTGATGCGTCAATTCAAACAGCGTATCTCGAGCATCGGCTCGCGAATTTACGGCGTTGTGCTCAACGGCATCAAGGCCGGCTCGACCGAGTACTATTACTACGGCTCGGGCTACTACAACTACTACTCACGCAGCCACGACGACTCGACGCCGGTCATGGAGGATGCTGAAAAGGAAAAATAGAACGAGTATCACGACAACTCTGTCGGTTGCCGGAACAGAAATCGCGGAACCGCCCGTATAGGTCACGGAAAATGGCCGTTGGGTCACCTATTTCTCCGGGTTAGGTCACCGGTTTTCTTAGTGTCGTTCGCCGATTCCGAGCGATCGCACCGACATTGAAAACGACACGTGATCAACACCATTACATCCATCGCGACCGCGCGTTCCGATCTCGGTCGCGAACGCGATCACACCTCCAAGGGCGCTAATATCACTTCCGCGATCCGGCCATGCAAGACTGCCTCGCGGAAGCCCATCATGACGGATGCCCGCTTTTTGCGCGGAGAGAGGGCAGCTAACTCATCTGCCGACTCCCGATTTCAACACACCGTCGATATATTTTCTTTGAAAAAAATGCCCGATAGGCATATACTGCTCGGGAATCAAAAAAATTAAACTGCTTTCGGAGGAGGAAGAGAATTCCTGCGAAACACCTGTTGTTCCACCGAAAGTACAAACAAATCGGAGGTTAGGCCATGTTTGCACGTCTCGTATGGATCTATCGGAACCGAAAAAGCGTTCTGCTATTTGCGGTTGTGATCGCGCTTGTTACCGTTCTGGCTGTCGGAAGATTCAGTGCCGACGCTCAACTTGCCACGTTTGTCGTTAATACGACCGCGGACACTCAGGACCTAACCACAACTGACGGTGTTTGTGCCGATGCTGCAGGGGCGTGTTCGCTGAGAGCGGCGATCACGCAGGCAAATTCCAACCCCAACCCTGATGTTATAACCGTCCCCGCGGGAACTTATACGATCTCACTGGTTGCGGCGAATGAGAATGCTAACGCCGGCGGCGATTTTGATATTACTTCTGCGATCAAGATCAAAGGCGCCGGGCCTGCCGCGACGATAATTCAAGCCAATGCCGCTCCTAATACTGCTACCCACAGGGTTTTTCACGTCGTCAGCGCGTCTAACGGGCCTGAGGAGCTTCCCGAAGGCACTTTACCGCCCTTAGTCGAGTTTCAGGATATTGGCGTCCGAAACGGAAATGACACAATGGGCGGCGGAATACGGTTGGACCTTTCGCCGGTAAACGTGAATATTCTCAACACAACGCTGAGCGGCAACCGGGCGTCCCAACAGGGTGGCGGCATTTACTCTGCCCCCGGAACGAGTATCGGACTGAGCCTGATAAACACAACGATCAGCAGCAATACAGCACTCCAGCAGGGCGGCGGCATTTGGAATGGCTCCGTCGGCACGGTCAACATCAATGGTTCGACGATAACATCTAACAGCGTTGCCGCGCCGAGCGGCAATTCGCTGGGCGGCGGCATTTTTTCCGGGTCGGGTACGATGGTGAATATTTTTTCCACGACGATATCGGGCAATACCGCGACGAGTGCGGGCACTGGGGCCGGCGGCGGCGGCGGTATCCAAAATGGAGGAACTCTCTCGATCACCAACAGCACGATCAACAGTAATTCGGCAACCGTATTCGCCGGGATTAACAACGCCGGTACGCTCACGATCACCGATTCTACGGTAAACGGGAACATGGCGACCGGCGGCGGCTTTTTTGGTGGCGAGGGAGGCGGCATATGCAATGGCGGAACACTGAACCTCATCAATTCGACGATCAGTAATAATTCGGCACCGGCGTCAACGGGGTACGCGGGCGGTATCCTGAATCAGGGCGGCGCCAATAATGCGATTCTCAACGCCGTGAACTCGACATTCTCGGGCAACAGTGCGCATGATGCCGGAAATATCTATAACCATACCGGTATCGCAACTTTCGATTTTTGTACTTTCTCGGGCAATTCGGCGGTTGGCAACGGGGCCACGATCTATGTCGACCAAAATGGAAATATCGTATTAAGGAACACGATCGTCGCAAATGGTACGTCGGCAGACGTACCCAATCTTTTTAAGATTGCCAACTGAATATACACCTCTGAGGGATATAAT
>CAYSMU010000243.1:1796-5363 GCA_964432145.1 uncultured Chloracidobacterium sp. | reverse complement strand
TACAACGCTGAACTTTCTGGTCTCACTGGCTTTGTTTTCGAAGTCGGCGGTGGCCGGAGCGAGCGGATTTTTCTTCGAAAAGAACGTCCCGTGGATCAACGCGATCAATACGAATTACCACATCGGCGTTGACGGACTCAGCTTCTGGCTCGTCATATTGACGACGTTTATCATGCCGATCGCGGTGCTTTCGACATGGCACGCGGTCGAGAAGCGGCCAACGGCGTTCTACGTGTTTCTGCTGCTGCTGGAATCGGCGATGATAGGCGTTTTCGTGTCTCTGGATCTGCTCGTCTTTTACCTGTTCTTCGAAGCTTCGCTTGTTCCGATGTTCTTCCTGATAGGTATCTGGGGCGGCGATAACCGCATCTACGCGGCGGTCAAATTCTTTATCTTTACGGCACTCGGCAGTTTGCTGATGCTGGTAGCGATCATCGCATTGTTCTTTATTTACGCCGATCAGACCGGTCTTGGCGGCTCGTTCGACTTCGTGTCGATATTGGCGGCAATGAAAGCGGGCAACCTCGTACTGGCTCCTCAGGCCGGAATGCTGTTGTTCCTGGCGTTCGCGTTGGCGTTCGCGATCAAGGTGCCCCTTTTCCCGTTCCATACCTGGCTGCCCGACGCACATACCGAGGCTCCGACCGCAGGTTCTGTGATCCTTGCCGCGGTCCTGCTGAAAATGGGAACATATGGCCTCATGCGGTTCAACTTCGCGTTGTTCCCCGACCAGGCCCGGGAAACGGCGTGGATTTTTATCACGCTCGCGATCGTCGGCATCATTTACGGTGCTCTCGTGGCAATGGTGCAGCCTGACGTGAAGCGGCTCGTCGCCTATTCGTCGGTCGCCCACATGGGATTCGTTATTTTAGGAATGTTCTCATTCACCGAAATGGGAATGCAGGGTGCGGTCTATCAGATGCTCAATCACGGTGTCTCGACCGGAGCACTATTCCTGCTCGTCGGCTTCATTTACGAGCGTCGCCACACGCGTCAGATCACAGATTTCGGCGGACTGGCGAACGTAATGCCGATCTACGCGACGGTGTTCGTTTTCACGGTATTGTCGTCGGTCGGCCTGCCCTTTCTTAACGGATTTGTCGGCGAATTCCTGATCATGGTCGGTATGTTCCAGTCGCACGCCCTGTCTGTTACGACGAGCGTCAATTGGAATTACGTCGCTACGATGCTTGCCGGAACGGGCGTGATCTTTGCGGCGGTTTATCTGCTTTGGATGGTGCAGCGGGTTTTCTTTGGCAAGGTGACCAACGAAAAGAACAAAGTGCTCGCCGACCTTAGCTGGCGTGAGATAGGGCTAATGGTGCCGCTGCTCGTATTGATGGTCTATATGGGCGTGTTTCCTAAACCGTTCTTGAATCGAAGCGAGCCCGCAGTCAAGGCACTGCAGGAACGCGTCATGCACCAGGCCGGCGGAAGCATCGAACACGCTGACGCAAAGCCTGCGAAAGAAATGCCAAAGGCTGAGCATTGAATTGATGAAGTTTCTCGTTCTTTGCAGTGTGATCCTGAGTCTGGCCTTTGCGGCAAGTGCGCAGACGTTCTACGGGTCGACAGACGTGAAAGCCTTTCGGGAGGGCCGAGACAAGGAGTTTCGCGACAAGAAAGAGTCGCCATTGAAGGAAGAAGACTTTGCGGCGTTCGACGGACTCAATTACTTTCCGGTTGACGCAAAGTTCAGGGTAAAAGCGGTCTTTACCAGGACGCCGAGCGAGAAATACTTCCAGATGCCGACTTCGTCGGGTATCACGAAGAAATTCGTTAAGTTCGGTATTTTGAAATTCAAGCTTGGCGGCGTCGAACGCACGCTCAGCGTGTATCAGATCGATAAGGAGATTCTTGCCAAGTTTCCTGAATATGCCGATCTGCTGTTCGTCCCTTTCCGCGACTCGACCACTAAGGGCGAGACTTATGGCGGCGGGCGATACATTGACATTAAGAGGCCGACGGGCAAGACCACGATCTTGGACTTTAATGTTGCTTACAATCCAAATTGTGCGTACGGCAACGATAAATACAATTGCCCGATACCGCCGCGGGAGAACACGCTCGATACCGCGATAACGGCGGGTGAGAAGCGATACGAGTATTCCGGCTATGAGAAAAGCCATTAGGCCGGAACATTGAGACAGAAATGAACACGTTTTTTCTTGCAGAACTAACTCGCCCTGACACGAATATCACGATCATTCTCCCGGAGATGATCGTGGCTATTGCGGGTGTCGTCGTAATGCTTTACGACAGCTTTTTCCCAAAGCAGCGAACTGTTTCGGGCGTGATAGCGATCGCAGGGCTCGTGCTGTCCGGCATCGTACTCGCCACTATGTGGGGCAGCGGCCAGCCCGCGTCCGCGTGGAACGGCATGATCGCCCACGACAATCTGCGGCTGAGCTTTTCGTTCGTTTTTCTCTTCGTTTCCGCAATGACAGTGCTGATCTCGACTGTATGGGTCGAGCGTGAGAAGGTGCCCGCCGGGGAATATCACTCGCTGCTGTTGTTTGCGACGTTTGGCATGATGATGATGTCCGCAGGCAACGACCTGGTCGTCATCTTTCTTGGCCTCGAGACGCTTTCGATCGCCACATACGTAATGGCCGGCCTTCGCCGTGCGGACCTCAAATCGAACGAGTCGGCGATGAAATATTTCATTCTCGGTTCGTTCGCTTCGGCTTTCCTGCTCTATGGAATGGCATTGATCTACGGTGCGACGGGCACGACCGACCTGACGCAGATCGCCGAGAAAATGGCCGCTCCTAACTTCCCTGCTCTCATGCTTGCGGGCGGAGCGATGCTGGTCATCGGCTTTGGTTTTAAGATCGCAATGGCTCCGTTCCACGTATGGACGCCCGATGTTTACGAGGGTGCTCCGTCGCCGATCACGGGTTTTATGGCCGCCGGCCCTAAGGCAGCCGCGTTCGCGTCGTTCCTTCGCGTTTTTGTTCTGGGCTTTCCGCTGCTTACCGGCGTACCGGCGTCCGTCTACCTCCATGAATCGTGGACGACGGCTCTCGCGGTGCTGGCGATGCTGACAATAATCGTCGGCAACGTCGCGGCGATAATGCAGACCAACGTCAAACGAATGCTGGCGTATTCGTCGATCGCCCATGCGGGCTACGCCCTGGTCGGTTTTATCGGCGCGGGAATGGCGAAGTCGAATGCCACGCGTGACGAAGCGATAGCGTCGGTTGCGTTCTATATGTTGACCTACGCGGTCACGAATATGGGTGCGTTCGCCATCGTTACGCTGCTCGCACAGAAGAATGACCGCCGTACAGAGTTTGAGGATTACAATGGCATCGGCTTCAAATCGCCGGTCCTCGCGTTCTCGCTTTCGCTCTTTATGTTATCGCTGCTGGGCCTGCCGCTTACGGCCGGTTTCATGGGCAAGGTCCTCGTTTTCAGTTCGGCACTCGGTACGGCGAACGTGCTCGTTACCAGCCTTGTTGTGGTAGCAGTGCTCGGATCTGCTGTCTCGGCCTACTATTATCTGCGGCTGATCGTCGTGATGTTCTTCCGCCCCCTCGTCCCCGGCTTTGTCCGCCCCCGTAT
>CAYSMU010000243.1:0-1786 GCA_964432145.1 uncultured Chloracidobacterium sp. | reverse complement strand
AGCGCACCACCGAGTGGACGGCACCCAAGATCTCTGCCGCTCTAAGCGCGGTAATGGTCATCACGGTGGTCGGCGTGCTTTACTTCGGCCTGTTCAGCGACGGTATCATCCAGCGGTTCTCGGTCTCGCCCGCCGCGGCGGTCGTGAAAGCAGAGAAGTGATCCCACATAAGCTATAAATGAATATCGCCGCTGAGATCCGGGCTTCACTCTCCGACGATTGGCTTCCCGCGATCTACGAATCAAAAGTGCGTTCGCAGAGAACGCGGTCATTCAAGCTTGAGATCCCCAAACGAGAAAATCGTCCCGAGATCCAATACACATTGCTTGGTATCGAGATGAAAGTCGGCCGCCGCCGAATATCGTGCCCCGATCTCGCCACGGCGAGATATTTGCGCGTCTTTGCCCGGCTCGGCTGTCGGGAATTCGCGATCCCCTACGACATTTCGCAGATCTCCGGTGTCGCGGACGAGCTCGAAACATCGTGGCAGCGGACTCTTTTGTTACTCGAGAAGCTTGCCCCGGGCGACACCGCTGCACGTGCTCGCACCGATCTCATCAAGGCGATCCGTGACGAGATCGCAAAGATCGGCCCCGGTGAACCGATGCCGCTTTTCGACCGCGAGACACGGCAGCGGCCGGTATAAGGTCAGACCGATCCGGTACATAACCTTTACGCGGCGGCTGTTGGTGTTATAATTACAGGGTTACGGACGTAAAGGGGACGTAGCGTGAATTTTAGACTAATATGTTCGACGCAGTGGCAAAGGTAACCGAAGCAGAAAATCTTCCGTTTCCGTACAACAAAAGCACATATTGCCGGTACGAGCCGATCGAAAAGAAGATCGAGCACGCCAAGGTGCTGATCGTTAACGATCTGCTGCGATACGAGTCGGACCTATCGCCTCTCGCTTATACCGACTGGAAAGACACCCTGCCTGCCAAACTCGAATTTGAGCGAAAGGTCTCGGGAATGGCGTGCAACAACATTGCCAACAACGTAATTCGGCTGGTCAAGAATCCCAAGACAATGACCGTTCATCTTTCCGAGATCGCTGACGCGGCCGAGCAATTCTGCCCCGATGCGATCGTGATGAGCGGCACATACGCCGATTTCGACTATTACAACCCGAAACATCTCGCGGCATTTGCCGAGTTCGTCCGCGAAACAAAGATCCCGATCCTCGCTATCTGCGGAGCACACCAGCTTGTCGCTTCCTCATTCGGCGCCAGGCTGAAAACGCTAGACGACCTTGAGCTTTCGGCCAAACGGAACAACCGCGTCGTCGAGTACCAGTACCGGTTCGTAAAGATCATCGATAAAAGCGATCCGATCTTTGACGGCAATGACGATAAGCGGTCAGGCATTTGGCAGGATTACACCAAAGAGGACGATATCCTTCGCGTTTGGCAGAATCACGGCGTTCAGGTCGATGGCGTTCCAAATGGATTCAAGCTGCTGGCAACGTCGTATCTCTGTAAGAACCAGATGATGGTCAAGCGGACCGATGGCCAACTCATCTACTGCGTCCAATTCCACCTCGAAAAGTCGTTCGAGGATTGGTCGACCAACCCGACCCGCTGGGAACACCCGAACGAAAGCCGCGACGGCCGCATCTTGTTCGAGAATTTTCTCCGCCTTGCGATCGAGCGCCAAGCTCTTTCTTTTTCCTGATCTGTTAGCTGGTTCAAGAAGCCCCGCCGGTTTCCCGTCTATCCCCGCATTAGTAAGATCGGCGGAAAGCGACATTATCGGCGGAATGCGACGTTATCGGCGGATCGTTATT
>CAYSMU010000242.1:0-5369 GCA_964432145.1 uncultured Chloracidobacterium sp. | reverse complement strand
TCCTCGGCAAGTTTGAAGATAATGTCCGGGTTTACGTCACCGGTGACGACGAGCGCCGAATTGTTAGGCACATAGTATCGCGACTGGATGAGACGCATCTGGTCGGTCGTAGCCGCGGCGACCGTCTCTCGCGTACCGCCGGGGCTCTTTCGTGTCGGGTATTTGTAAAACAACTTATCGAGCGAGGTCTGGTTCAGGTAATAGCCCGGCTGCGACATATTGCGTTCAAGCTCGGCCAGGACATTCTGTTTCTCGCCCTCGAACTCGTTCTCATCAAAGACCGGAAAACGGGCGGCGTCGCGAATGAACTTCATCGCGGGCTGAATATTCGGGCTTGTTGTCGTGAAATAATACTGTACGACCTCTTCGCGCGTAGTGCCGTTGTTGACGATGCCAAGATTATCGATCTCGCCCATATAGCTGACATCGCCAATGGTGGATTTGAGTTCCAGTTGGTTGCCGCACCGAAGTTGGCGGAACATACCCGGATTGCGAAACTGGAGATATTCGCATCGATATATAGCGGATGCACGATTCGTCTTGAAGAACATATGTTCGTAAAGGTGCGATAGGCCGTTGAGCTCGGGCGGCTCGGTGAATGAGCCGTTTCGCACGGCAAGCTCGATCGTTACCAGCGGCACTGAGGCATCCGGCAAAACGATGATCTGCATTCCGTTAGCCAGTGCTTTGACCGAGATCGGTATCTCGTAGGCGGGCGTTTGGGCCTTGACTGCGGTGGCTGCCGGGGCGGTCCGGCTGCCCTGAGCAGGACTCGCCAGAGGCAGAAATGCTAGTATCAACAGCAGGGAAATTAAGTTTTTCTTCACAAATATTGCTCCGGTATCGGGTCAAGATATAATTTGAAAGTAACACACGAGGTGACTTATATGGAACGCGACAATTTGATGCACGGAGCCCGCACGGCGTTGAATAAAGATATGGACGCCCGTTCATGGGCAGAGAATTATCTCAAAGAAAAAGCTCGCAACGAGAATCCGCAGATGTCGGACGAAGAGTTTGAAAGGTACTGGAAATACCACAAGCCGGAGATCATGCACGAAGGCGCCGCCGAAGCGATGGCTGCGTTCCGACAGAGTAAACAGTAAAGGGCAAAAGTGAAAAGGAAAAAGGAAAAAGTAAAAGGGTAAAAGGGTAAAAGGGTAAAAGTAAAAAGGCAGAATCGCATGATGCAATTTTGCCTTTTTACTTTTGCCTTTTATCTTGGAGTCACACCCCGGGCATTGCTTTCTTCAGTGGTTTCAGTATAAGGAATAAGACCACCGCCATGAACAGTGCCATCGACGCGAGGACGAGGAAGAACGTCGATTGGAGCCAGATATCCCAAAAGACGCCGATCTGCGTGAGCTTGTTGCCGATCGCGGTCGCGACAAACCAGCCGCCCATTAGCAGGCCGCGTTTGTTGATCGGAGCAACCTTAGAAACCAGCGACAAGCCCATGGGCGACAGCATAAGTTCGCCCAACGTCACGATCGCGTACGCGAGGATCAACCAAAAGGGCGATACTCGGAAAAGGTATGCGTTTTGCAGTATCGCGGCCTTATTCTTGTCACCCTCACCGGGAGCGACGGCGTTCACGGCCGCTATGAGTTGTTGTTCTCCAGACGTCGTGATCTTTGTTTGTTCGTCTGTCTTGCCGGCAAACTTAACTCCATAGATAGAATTTTTGCCGTCAGGGGCCTTGGCATTCTGGATCTTGTCAAGTACATCCTTGGGAACACCGGACGTGGCGAGATTGTTGATTACCCGTTCATTTACCCGGAATTCGCCCTTGCTGAGCTGCTCAGCCGATTTTGTCATTCCTTCGCCAAACGACGCGCCAAAGTAAAGCACCAGGAACGAAAGTCCGGTCAAGGTCATTCCCATCGCCATTTTAGTCGGCGTAGACGGCTCTTTGCCGCGTTTATCAAGGAAACCCCAGAACCAGACTAACGGGAACGTGAGCGTTATGACCCAGAATGCGTTGATCGAATTTGAGATCGTACCCGTAACATTCCAGTCTGTGTTGTCATCGGCCCAATACGTCAGCGTCGAACCGTTTTGATGAAAGACCATCCAGAAAACGATCACGATGGCAAAAACTACGCACAAGGCGACGATCCGTTTCCAATCCGGAACCGACTTCATCAGCGCCGCCGAATGGGCGCTACTACCCTCGACACTCGGCAGATCGGCTGCAGCTGCGGCTGCCAATTCTGCTTGATCCGAAACCTCTTTTGAGCTGCGGTCCGCATGAGCAATGAGGCCCTTGAAATACCAAAGGATGGCGACCGAAATGACCATTCCGAATGCCGCAACAGCGAAAGCCGCATGGACGCTTACTGCGGATTTAACAATCTCCATAATGATCGGCGCTATGAACGCACCGACATTGATACCGAAATAGAAAATGTTGTAAGCCCTGTCTTTAAGGTGGCTGCCCTCCGGATAAAGGTTGCCGACCATTGTCGAGACATTTGGCTTGAAGAATCCATTGCCGATTACCAGACAGGCCAGCGCCAGGTAAACCGCCCATATCGCCGGGATCGACAGCAGGCCGTGGCCCGCCATAAAGAAGAATCCGCCGATCATCACCGCTTTACGATAGCCCGTCAATCGGTCGGCAATAAGGCCTCCGATCAGGGGACTCGCGTACACGAACATCAGGTAGTTCGAATAAAGCGCTGTGGCTTCGGCCGCCGTCCAGCCAAAACCAGCGACGGGATCACGAAGATATAGTACAAAAAGCGAGAGCATCGAGTAGAAGCTGAACCGCTCCCACATCTCCGTCGCGAAAAGGACATATAGGCCTTTGGGATGCTTGCCTGAATCGGCCACAACTGCACCACCGTTTATCGTTTCTGCGTTAGCGCTCATCGATCAAGTTCCTTTAGTATTTAAATTTACGGAAGAGTCAGGCAAAATATAGCAGATAAAGCCATTTATCCAAAAGAGGAATTATGCGTAAATCTGCCTTGGCCGCGGTCATTGCCATTGTTGTCTTGATGACCATCTCGAGCGTCGCGGTTGCCCAGAAATCGCGCCCGAGCGTTTCTGGTGCGGAAGTCACCGGTACCTTTCATATGAGCTTCATCGGCAAAAAGTACAAGGGTATGACGAACGATCTGATGATCCAGGCCCTGGGCGGCGGCAAGCTCCGCGTCGCCTTTGACCTCATCTATCCGTACACTTTGCGAAATGGCGAGATCTCTGTAAACATGGGCCAGCTCGATGGCGAAGCCACGATCAGCGGCGACACTGCCATATTCGAATCGAGCGAATTCGGCCCGTGCAAAATAACGATCAAATTCGTACGTCCCGGCGAGGTCAAGGTGACTCAGAATGGCTCGGACGCGGATTGCGGATTTGGCCATAATGTATTTGCGTCGGGGCTATATAAGAAGGTAAGCAGTAAGAAACCCAAGTTCCCAATCCCAAATTAGGTCAAGATGGTGGAAAATATGCTATATCGCTCCCCGGTACTTCTCTCGCGTCTTGCAATGATCGGCATCGGCCTCGACGGTTTCCTTGGTGCTGCCGACGTCCTGCTTGGCATCGCGCTCGTTGCGGCTCCCGGCTTTGAGATCCCGCTCGACGGCGGAACGTCTCTCTCGATCTGGTTCGTGGCTATCGGCCTGATCTCGCTCGCAAAATTTCCGGTATACACATTTGCCGTTGTCACATTTCTAATGTGGCTCTACCGCTGTTATACCAATTTGCCGCCGCTCAGGTCCGACAATATGGAGTTCTCACCCGGATGGGCGGTCGGATGGTGGTTTGTGCCGTTCGCAAACCTCGTCAAGCCGTTCCAGGCAGTCCGGACGCTGTGGTCGGAGAGCGATCCGGATTTTGACCCTAACCACGGCTTTCTTTCCCACGTCCAGGCCGGGGCCCCCGGATTTATGGCGCTTTGGTGGGGAGCGTGGTTACTGTCGAACATTACAGCAAATATTGCGGGCCGGCTCGTCGACCCGGACAGCTCAACCGGGCTGGAGGCTGGCGCGTATGCCTATTTGATCGCCGGTGCGTTGACCTTTGTCGCGGCGTTGCTTGCGGTCAAGGTCATCTCGGTCATAACCGACAGGCAAGAGGAGCGGTTCGCGAATATCGGGCGGGCAGCAATGAACACGCCGCCGCCGCCGCCCACTTTCAGCGGGCCAGGGGAAGAAAGGAATTTCGGCACGGGCGAATAATGAATATCCCTGTGTGATATACTCCGCGCAAATCTTCGGTAAGGGGACATCTCTATGTTCAGGAAATTGACCACGCTTTTGCTGATGGCTCTTTTCGTGACTTCGCTTGTTACCGCACAAGATAGCCCAAGCGAATCGACCACGGAAAAAGAAAAGAAAAAGAAAGAAATTGACGAGCGTGTCGTCGAGCTGCTGGATAGGGCGATCGCCGATGCGGCCTCGCTTCGTCTGGCTCAAAACCGGGCAACTGTGTTTGCAATGACCGGTGACGCGTATTGGAAGTACGATGAAAAGCGTTCGCGAGACCTGTTTCGAAACGCCGCTGCCGAGCTGGTCGCCTACAACCTGGAGTTGGAGCGGGAGAAAAGAGAAAACTCGAATCTATACGCTGACGTGTTCGAGATCGTTAATCAATCGCGCAGCGATATTCTGCCGCTTGTAGCTAAGCGTGACCCGGAACTGGCTCTGGAGCTTTTGATCCAGACGCGCTCGGCAAAACTCTCCGAGGCTATATTAAAGTCGTCTTTGCCGAATGCGAGATCGGGGTCCGATATGATGAACTTTGATCCGGATCGTCAGCGCGTTTCGCAGGAATTGGCCCTTGAGCAGCAGTTTGCACTGCTTGCGGCCGACGCCAATCCGGAAAAAGCGATCAAGCTGATCAAGGAGAGCATTTCAAAGGGAGTCTCGTCGAACGTTATCCCGCTATTGCAAAAGCTTAATAAGAAGGAACCGAAAAAAGCTGCCGAGCTGGGCGGCGATGTGATCAAAAAGCTTGTCGACTCAGATCTCAGTAAAAGTGATGAGGACATGAGAGCGGCGATGAGTTTCCTGCAGTTCGCGTACAAGCCGCCGGCGTCCGAGGGAAAGGACAAGCCTTTTGCGTTTACTGAAGCTCAGATAAAAGACCTTGCCGTGAAGATCGCGAATACCCTGATCCAGCCTTCAAGATCGATGACGGCCGCGATCTTGCTTTCGCAGGCGATGCCAATGCTGCAGAAATTCGTTCCCGAAAAGATGCCGTATTTGCGCCAGCGTCAGGCTGAGTACGACAGTTCAATGCCGACCGAGGTCAGGAATATGCAGCAGCGGCAGGTACTCTGGGATGCAAATTCAACCGCGGAGGATATCATCGAGCAGATCCCAAAGCTGAATGAGTATGAAAAGGCCTCGGCATAC
>CAYSMU010000241.1:0-5370 GCA_964432145.1 uncultured Chloracidobacterium sp. | reverse complement strand
ATACAGACGACGATCAACTTTGATCCGGCGAAACTGTCTATCAGCGGTGTCTCGAGCCCGGCTGTCAATCCTGATGTGACGCTTGGAACTGGCGTTGCGGGCGGCACTTCGCTGACCGTTAACGGCAACCAGGCCTCTGCAGGACGTATCGGATGGTTGATCGACTCGTCGAACAACCTCGCTCTGGGAACCCGCCAGATCGTTTGCCTCAGGTTTACGATCATCGGTGGTGCCGGAACGACAACCCCGATCACGTTTGGCAATACGCCGGTCCCGACCAGCATTTCGGACAACGCAGGTAACCCGCTCACCGCTACCAATGAGAACGGTGTAGTGACGATCCTCGGCCCGACTGCTGCTGGTGTCAGCGTCAGCGGACGTGTCATGGCTCCGAATGGTGCCGGACTCCGCGGTGCGACTGTCACGCTCATCGACAACGCCGGTGTGAGAAGAACTGCTACGACCAGCACGTTTGGTTACTATCAGTTCGATGATGTCGAAGCAGGCGATACCTACATTCTTGGTGTCACCTCGCGTCGCTATCGCTTCTCACCGCGTACAGTACAGGTGTTAGACACCTTGACTGACGTCGATTTCACGGGACAGGAATAGCCTGTTGATACTCTAGGACTAAAGGCGGCCTTCGGGCCGCCTTTTTTAATTTCATGATCTTCAGTGAAATGTGACCGGCGTCACAGAAGCGTAAATGGCCGGGACTAAGCTTGTAGGTGGATACACAAGGTATTTCTAAGATCCGAGGATAAGTTTCGGCGATTGCGGGCACTACTTCGCCCGAAGAAGCAGCGTTTCCGATCCGTTCATTGCCGCTTGGGCATAAGGTAAGTTGGAGGTGTGAACGCGATGTTAACGAAGAATAAATGGCCGCAGTTTCGCATAGGCCGAAACATAATATATGCGATAGTGATCACGACAATATTTTCAATTACCGCCGCGAGCTCAGGTTCAGCGGCGTTCTCGTTTTTGGACCGCGCATTTGGGGGGGGTGGTTTCAATCCGGGTGCCGCAACGACCGCCTATGCCCAGCCCGCCCCGACGTGTTTGCCGCCGCCAGCGAATATGCTGGCCTGGTGGCCCGGCGACGGCAATGCGAATGATATTCAGGGAGGGCACAATGGCTCCCTATCACAGGGAGCGGGCTATGCTCCCGGTTTGGTGGCTGATGGCTTCAATTTCCCGCTTATAAATGAGAGGGTTATGGTCCCTGACGACCCTGCATGGGACCTTGGGAGCCGCGATTTTACATTGGATACCTGGGTAAGGTTCAACACTACCCGAGAGGCTAACGCTCTTATCGCGCATGACGAGGGGCCCGGAAACAATCCGAAATGGATATTCTGGCTTATCGACCGTGGAGGTCAGCAATTTCTCGAGTTCTACTCATATCCCGGTGCTGGTGCGATCAACGTTCCTTGGCAGCCGGCTCTCGGGCAATGGTATCACGTCGCCGTGACCCGAAGCGGGAGTACATTTCTTTTTTACGTAAACGGCTACGGCATCGGCAATGGAATTTACCCCGGGCCAATTGACGACGCTAATGCACCGCTTACGCTCGGATACGCCGAGAATAACATCTCGCTGGACGGTATGCTCGACGAGGTCGAGATCTTTGACCGGGCGCTGACGCCGGCCGAGATACAGGGCATTTTCGACGCATCTGCTGCCGGCAAGTGTAAATCACAGTGCGTACCGCCGCCGCCGCAGCTTCTGAGCTGGTGGCCGGGCGACGGCAACGCAAATGATATCTGGGGCGGCCACAGCGGAAGCCTATCGGGAAACGCCGCGTATGCCGCGGGAATGGCCGGGCAGGCATTTAGTTTTAACGGAGCGCCCGGTTACGTGATCGCAAACGGCACGACAAATATCGATGGCGGCCCGCAGGCGACCTACGACGCTTGGGTATTTCCAAACTCGGCACCAAGCCCCGGAGAGTATTTCGGGATCTTTGGAGCCGGCGATTCGACTCTTCCGACATGGACGACGCAGCAATGCAGGCTGCTTTACTGGAACCGGTACGAGGTGCGGGCCCCGCTGACGGGTCAGGCGAGGTTCTATGCCGATTGTGGGCTCGATAATAACGAGAACTATGTCGGCCGCATGACCTCCCGCAGTTACGCGACCGACACATGGCATTTCGTGGCGATTGTATTTAACAACGGTTCGCTCGATTTATATGTCGATGGGGTCCTGGATAATGGGGAACTGACCGGCACGGGCGGCATTTCGATCAACACCGAGTCATACAATTATGTTTGGATCGGCGGCACGGTCAGACACGACACGACAGATTCGTGGGTCCACTTTGACGGGCGTATTGACGAGGTTGAGGTGTTCAGCCGGGCACTCGGGCAGCCGGAGATCCGGGCGATCTACAACGCCGGAAGCGCCGGCAAGTGTAAGACTAACTGCACGCCGGCACCACCGGACATGGTCAGCTGGTACAAGGCGGAGGGCAATGCCGTTGACACGATCTCGGGCCTTGACGGATCACCGCAAAATGGTGCGGGGTATGCCGCAGGCATGGTCGGCCAGGCGTTCAGTTTCGACGGATACGACGATCACGTCGTAATTCCTCACTACGCCGCACAGAATACGGGAGCGCAGATCACGATCGATGCATGGGTCAAGCTCAATGAGCCGAGTGTAGGGGCGACGATATTCCAGAAACGCAGTCCGCAAAACGTCGGCGGGTATGTTTTCGAGGTCAATGCGCCAGATCCGACCGCTCTTCAGTTCGTACTGATGGTCGACGGAACTTATCATTTCGCTCACACGCCGACCGAAACTCTTCGATTCGGTGTGTGGCAGCATGTAGCCGCAACTTATGACGGACAAATGATGCGGATCTTCGTCAACGGTGTCGAAAAGGCGGCCCAACCGCTCTCGGGGACGATCGATCCGACCGAGGATCCGGTGGTCATCGGCAGAAACGTAGTCAATACGCCCTTCGCTTGGAACGGCCAGATCGACGAGATAGAACTGTTTAACCGCGCATTATCGCAAACAGAGATCCAGGCGATCTTCAGCGCAGGCAGTTCGGGTAAATGTTTGCCCGCACCCACCCCGACGCCGTCACCGACCGTGACACCGTCAATGAGTGCAGACCTTATGATCACCAAGACCGATAACAGGACAAATGTCTCGCCCGGAGATGTAACAACCTATACGATAGTTGTCACAAACAATGGCCCCGCCCCCGCGGTCAACGCCATGGTGACGGACGATTTTCCAGAGGCGTTGACTGTCCACAACTGGACGTGCCTGCCGCAAAATTCGGCACTATGCACGCTCGCGGGTGCCGGGCATATCTATGACAACGTATATCTGCCGGTCGGGGGAACAGTGACATATACCGCGGCGACGACGGTCGATGTCGGTTTAAGCGGAACGCTGGTCAATACAGCGACCGTAACCGCTCCACCCGACATCATCGACCCGAACACCGAGAACAACACGGCCTCAGACATCGATAACTACGTGATATCGCTGTCCGGCAACATCACCCATTACGTGAATGGCGACGGGTCTTACCTTCCGCAGCCGGGCGTTACGATCACCCTGACAGGCTCGAACTCAGGTACAGCGATTACAGACGAGGCCGGCAATTACACATTCACCAACTTAACGAGTGGTGGAACGTGGACGGTGACGCCCGCGATGGTAAATCATCACTTTGAGCCGGGCGAAAGGACAGTGACCGGGCCAGTCGCAAACGTCGTGGGCGTAGATTTCCTCGCCTACAACTGGTCTGCCGTGCCGAGCAACATCTATGTCGTTAATACGCACAGTGTACCGGGCGAACCGGTATTTGTGCCGATCAGGATGGACGCTCAGGGCGGCGAACGCACGATGATCTTCAGCCTCGGTTATCCGACGACCGTGCTTAGCGAGCCGGTATTGTCCTGCGGCGAAAGCACCGCGGGATGCGTCATCGAGACGCTTCCGGGGCTTCCCGGAAAACTCGGCGTCAAGATAATCGCGGGCAACGACCTCGAAGCCGGGGTCAGAGAGATCGCCGTGGTGAGGTTCTTTACCAACGCCGGGCCAGGCGTTGCGAATGCACCGGTCGACTTTGGCGAGGAGCCCTTTGCCTGTACGGTCCGTGATCAGGCCGAGAACGACCTGCCCGCATGGTGGCTGAATGGCCACGTGGTCTTTGCAAACGGTTACGAAGGCGACGTCGCGGGACGCAGCACGGGCGACGGCAGCGTCGTGGCGACCGACATCACACTGTTGAGACGTTTCATTGTCGGTGCCGAGGTCATCGATCAGGCATTCAATGAGTTCCAGCGGGCAGATACAGCCCCTCTTGCCGGCAACGGCGACGGTGAGCTGCTGCCGGGCGACGTGATACAGGCCCGACGGTTCGCGACGGGTCTCGACGCACTGCAAAATGCGGCGGGGCCGGGCGGGCCGCCGCTGCCGCCGCTCGGGCTGCCGGCAGAGCCTGTCTTCAGGATCGCCGATATTGACCGACTGATCCGGGCCGGCGTGATCAACGCCGAGCCGGGCGATCGAGTATCGATCGATATCGAGATCGTGCCCTTTGGCGACGAGACTGCAGCAGCATTTACGGTCGAGTTCAATGCAGTGAAGCTAACCTCTCCGCGAGTTACCATTGGCGACCAGGAGACAAAAGCCTCGATATTGACCGTGAACATGAACGAAGCCGCCGAGGGACGCATCGGCGTCCTGCTCGATTCGGCCGAGCCTCTGGCAAGAGGATCGGAAGCGAAACGGCTCGTTACCATAACGTTTGATGTGGCCGCCAATGCTGCGGGCGGCGAGACACGCATCAGATTTACGGACAGCCTTGCCAAACGGGGCTTGTCGGATGGACTTGGCAATACGCTCGACGCCCGTTACATCGATGGTGCGATCGTGATCGCGGGGGCACAGGCCGCCGGGGTCGAGGTCTCGGGACGGGTGATGACACCCGCCCGCCAGGGACTGCGTAATGCCATAGTGACCATCGCCGGCCCGGGCGGACGACTCCGCTCGACGACGACCGGCACATTCGGGTACTACCGATTCGGTGATGTCGTCCCCGGCGTTAGATACACGGTGACGGCCATCGCTCGAAAGTACCGCTTCAGGCCGCATGTCATCACACCCGTCGATGACATAACCGGGCTGAACTTCATCGCTCAGGAATGAGCACAGCGCTTACACCTGTCCACTTAAGAGGCGGCCCCCAGGGCCGCCTCTTTTTCACGGAAAACTTGGTTCGAAACGATTCTCTCGCCTGGACACGGTGCGACAGGGCAGGTCCCGGAGCGGGCGCGTTCAAAAGACCGGCAGGCTTTCTTCCGCGGGGTCGATCTCAGGAGCCTCGTTGTGGATAAGATCGGT
>CAYSMU010000240.1:0-5372 GCA_964432145.1 uncultured Chloracidobacterium sp. | reverse complement strand
GGCATCCGACAGTTATCGAAAGGCAGTCGAATTATCCAATGCAGGTGACCACAAAGCTGCGATCGAGAAGCTGAAGCTCGCGATCGCGGAATTTCCGGGATATGCCGACGCCTACAATGAACTGGGTGTTCAGTATATGCGGCTTAACGAACTGGATCTGGCAGATGCGGCGCTAGTCGAAGCTGTGAAGATCAAGCCCGACGCCTTTGAGCCTACGCTTAATCGCGGCATCACCCTCTTTAGGCTAAAACGCTATTCGGAGGCTGAAACCGTACTTCGATCGGCGGTCAAAATAAAGCCCTCGTCCGCGGTCCCTCACTATTATCTTGGCCGCGCTCTCACCATACTTGAGAGATTTGACGAGGCGGAAAGCGAGTTAAACGCCGCTCTTTCGGCAGGGGAGGGACAGATGAACGAAGCCCACCGGATGCTGGCGAATCTTTACCTGGCCAAAGGCGATGACCGACGGGCGGCCGAATCCCTTGAGGCTTATCTAAAGCTTGTACCCGAAGCACCCGACGCGGAAAAGCTGCGAGGTGTGATAAGGACGCTCAGGGCCGCACCGAAATCGCCGGGCAAGAACTAATACTATCCCTGGTCTTATGCTGAAGGAAGCTTCGTCGCCGGCGATGCTTCTTTTTTGTGTTTTCTTTTGACGCTATACTTATCGGAACGCTTTTTAAGATGAACACAGCCGCCGACACTCTCACTGACCGCACGCTCACCGAACTCGGTCCGGGCGACCTTATCGACCGGGCCGTCCGGTTCTATCGCCGGTTCTTCGGGACATTCATTCTGATCGCCTCGCCGCCGGTGATCGTGGGTACCGTTATTTCGGTCGGATGGACGATGTTGGCCCGCGAGATATTCTCGATCAAGCCGGGCGCGTATGTCGAGGAAGGATTCTACTACGTTTTTCTGTGGCTCGGCAGCGTCGTGATCTGGCTGACCGAGACGATCGCGACCTTGGTCGTGATGGGCGGGGCGTCGCGAAACTTTGTCCGCCATTTGCTGTTCGGCGAGCCTATAACGTTCGGCGAAACATATCGGAACACGTGGCGTCGGCTCGGCGCTCTCGTTGCTGCCTCGACGTTGATCACGCTGGTGCTCGGGGCCCTAGGCATGGCGATCTTCTATATGGGGCTGCTCGTCGGGGTCATTCTGATCGGGCTGGCCTTCACAGTTTTTAGCTTTCTTCCGGTCGTCGCCTTCATTGTCTCGTTAGTGATCGGGATAGCGGTGTTCTTCGGCAGCGTTTGGCTCTTCTTTCTGGCGGCGTCCCGCGTGGCTTACGTACCCCAGGTCATGCTTGTCGAGGGACAGAGCGTGTTTTCGGCGATCGCCAGAAGTGCAAGCCTCGCGAGCGGCAATGTGCGAAGGCTGGCGGCATTGTTCCTCTTTACGACGGTGGCGACTTACTCGGCATTGATGCTCCTTTATGTTCCGCTCGCGTGGTACGCGTCGATGAATGGCATAGAAATGATGAGGTTCGATGCGGATGTCGTGCCGGCGTGGTACGAGATCGCGTACAACCTGATCTGGCAGGTAAGCTTTATCCTTCTTTCGCCGGTGTGGATGGTCGGCCTGTGCCTGCTTTATGTGGATGAGCGCGTCCGCAGCGAGGGTTACGACATCGAGCTTATGGCGGCCCGGCGGCTCGGCGACATCCCGACCGTTCCGGAATCTTATGTCAACCCGCTTCAGCCGGCGTTGTCTGCGTCAACCGCGCCGTCAGGGCAGGCGGGACCTAACTCGTCGATGACGACCCTAGGACTTAAATGACGATGTTGCGAAGCAGATCGGCGATCATTTTCCTTGTGCTGCTCTCGGTCGCGGGCAGTGCGGCCGCCTCCACGCTCGATGACTATTTGCGGCGGGTCCGTTCCGCTCAGGTGATCTCAAAGGAACTGGTCGATGTCGTTGAGAATAAGGACACCGAAATGGAGGAAGAGAAGGTTGCCGAACTTCGCTCGCTCGTTCCCCGTTCGGAAAAGGTTGACTCATCGAACGGGACGATCGAGGTCGACAATGCATGGCTGGCGGCAACGCTCGACGAACTTGCGGCCGAGACCAAGGAATCGAACCGGCTTTCGCTCCTGTGGTCGATCGACCAGCGTCTCGGGGCTATCTCCGAAAGTGTCAATGAGCTGCTGCTCGCCGAGGCGGCTGCCCGCTCGAAGGACGAGGATAAACAGAAACTTGCCGAGATCCTCCAGCGGCCCGAGTATCAAAAGGCACAGCCAAAGGAAGAGAGCCTTTTCCAGAAATGGTGGCGAGAGTTTATCGACTGGCTTGCAAGGGTATTCCCGCGGACATCTCCCGACGCGCCGTCCGGGGTGAATTACGACTCGCTCAAGATCGGGATGCAGGTAATCATCTTTGCCATCGTCCTCGGGCTGATCGGATTTCTGCTTTGGCGCTTCGCACCGTTGCTTTCGCAGAGATTTCGCCGCCGTGAAAAGAGCACCCGGCAGGACCGCGTGATCCTAGGCGAGAAGATAGGCGCGGACGAATCATCGGCCGATATCTTCAGCGAAGCCGAGCGGCTGGCTCGCGAGGGTGATCATCGCGGGGCGATCCGCAAGGGATATATCGCGCTGCTTTGCGAACTTGGCGACCGCAAGATCGTCCGGCTTGCTCGTCACAAGACGAACCGCGACTATCTTCGCGACGTTCGCGATCGCGGCGAACTGCTGCAGGCAATGACAGGCTTAACGGGGAATTTCGAGCGAAGTTGGTACGGCCTCAGGCTCGCGGCCGCTGAGGACTGGGATGAGTTTCGCGAACGTTGCCGCAGGACGATCTCGTCCGTCGGGAGGGCGAGATGAAAGAGAAGCTGTTCATTTTCGGGGCCCTCATCGTCATGGTCGCGATCCTCGCGGGCCTCAACGCCGCGTCGTATACGCAGAAAGAGGAAAAGCCCGATAACGAGATGATGCCAAACCGCTCGACCTTCAACAGCGGGGCGACGGGAACGCAGGCTTACTACACGCTCCTTTCCGAGACGGGCCGTAACGTGATCCGCTGGCAGGAGCCGCCGGCCGCTCTTCTCTCGGCGCGAAAAAAGCCCGCGGTTTTCATCATCACCGGAGATATCAAGCGTGGTTTTACCGATCCCGATGCGGAACGGCTTCTCCGCTGGGTCTCGGAGGGCGGACGTCTCGTGCTGATCGATCGCGAGCCGCCTGAACAGCTCGCTGTAACGACCGCTGCCTGGAAGATCGTTTATGACACCGATGTGGTCTTTAAGTATCTGGGCGCTGACCCGTCGGACCAGCAGCAGATGACGGCCGACACGGCAGCGGTAAAGCCAGTCCAGCCGTCGGTCTTTGCGGCGAGTGTGAATGCAATTCAGCCGTCCAAACTCGCTTCGTCGATCCTGCTCGAGAGAATGACGGAAAGGCAGACCTCCGAGCGGCCGCTAAGCGTTGAGCAGTCACCGACCGTTACCGGGCCGATAGTCCATTTTGGGAATAGGAGTAAGAACTATGTTGTCGGACTACCGTTCGGTTCGGGCAGCATCGTCCTCGTCTCAGATCCGTACCTTGTTTCGAACGCCGGTATCGCCATCGCCGACAACGCCCAGCTTGGCATTAACCTGGCGACGGCGGGCGGTGCGGGCCTGATCGCCTTTGACGAGTATCATCAGGGTTACGGCAACGACAGCAACCGTTTTCTTCAGTTCTTTGCGGGAACGCCCGTCGTCGCGATCTTTTTGCAGGCGGTGATATTGGTCGGTCTGGTCTTCCTGTCGCAGAGCCGTCGATTTGCACGACCCGTGCCCGAGCCTGAGCCCGATCGCCTTTCGAAACTTGAGTATGTCTCGGCGATGTCCGAGCTTCAGCGTCGGGCGAAGGCCTATGACCTCGCGATCGAGAATATCTACACCGAGTTTCGCCGCCGTGCGGCCCGCCTGTTGGGCATCGATGTGCATGCCGCGACCAGCCGCGAACTCGCCACACGCATATCAGATCGAACCGGCCTCGACCGGGCGCAGCTCGAGGCCTGTTTCTTCAAATGCGAGGAGATAATCCGCGGCGAGCGCACAAACCGGCGTGAGATCGTGAAATTGGCCGAGGAGTTACGCGGATTCGAGCAAAAGCTCGGACTGTCGCGCTCCGCGAGGGCAATAGGATAGCCGATGACACTCTACGCGATCATTATCCTGATTGCCGTCTTTTTTCTGACCAGCGTTGTCGGCGTGGTGACGGGCAGCAATTCGCTGATCGCCGTCCCGGCGATGTTCCAATTGGGCATCGACCCGAAGGTCGCGGTCGCGACCAATATGTTCGGCCTCGTCTTTATGTCGATCGGCGGCACGATCCCGTTCCTTCGCCAGGGCAAGATCGATCGAGGCACGGTCACGCCGTTTATTATCATCACGCTGATCGCGTCGGCGCTCGGAGCGTTGCTCGTCGGTATACTAAGCGGCAACGCGTTGAAGCTGATCGTCTCGGGCGCGATGATTTTTGTCGCCCTGTTCACACTGCTTCGTCGGAACGCAGGCGTCTCGGATGATCGTCCGCCGATGGCGTATGCGGTGCCGCTGACGTATCTCCTGACCTTTGTGCTGGGTGTTTATGGCGGCCTTTTCAGCGGCGGCTACGTGACGATCCTGACCGCCGTCTGCGTCGGTATCTACGGGATGAAATACGGCGAGGCGGTCGCCTCGACCAAGCTGATCAATGTGTTTTCGTCCGCTATTGCCACTGCCGTTTTTATGTGGCAAGGTTTAGTGGATTACAAACTCGGCGTGATGATCGGGGTCGCAATGTTCGCCGGGGCATATGTCGGGGCCCACTACGCAACCAAACTAAACGACGTCTGGCTGCGGCGGATATTCCTGACGACGGTATTACTTTTAGCGGCTAAGACGCTTTACGATTTTATTTAGAATGCTTAATCACACAACCTCCACAATTGCACATATTCTCAACGAGATCCGCAAGACGATCGTCGGGCAAGACGACGTCATCGAGCAGATACTGGTCGTCCTGCTGGCCGAGGGCCATGCGTTGATCGAGGGCGTGCCCGGTACGGCGAAGACGCTTGCGGTGAAGTCGCTCGCTCAGATCATCGGAGCCCATTTCTCGCGCATTCAGTTCACGCCGGACCTGATGCCCTCCGACATTACCGGTACCAACGTTTTCAATATGCAGACGTCGCAGTTCAACCTGCGGCACGGCCCTGTGTTTACCGATATCCTGCTGGCGGACGAGATAAACCGCACGCCGCCAAAGACTCAGGCCGCACTGCTCGAAGCGATGGAAGAGCGACAGGTAACGATCGACGGAGAGCGATACGAACTGTCGCCGATGTTCACGGTTCTTGCGACCGAGAATCCGATCGAGTACGAAGGCACATATCCGCTG
>CAYSMU010000239.1:1448-5387 GCA_964432145.1 uncultured Chloracidobacterium sp. | reverse complement strand
AAGCCCGTCATCAATTAACCACTGACCAAAAGGCGGCTCGAATGGGCCGCCTTTTGTGGTTTTGTTCTTCAGGTCATAGACCTGGAGTACGGAAATCTAATTCTCGTCCCGGGTGCCCGAAACAAGGGCGAGAGTTTTGCGGATGTCATCCAACGATCCCTGGTTCGGATTTGAAAGTGCCATCTGCCCTGCCAATGCTTTCTGCAGAACTTCAGTAGCCTCTCGTGCCCCGCCTCGCTCGAGCAAGCATTCGGCGAGAGCAATAGCCGATTCAGGTAGGCGAGTATCGTCCGCCTTGAGATGCTTTTGTGCGATCGACATGCCTTCGCGAAGAAAGGGCTCGCCTTCTCTGGCCTTCCCCATACGGGTCAGACTCAGGCCGAGAACTGTCAATGCACCAACGAAATTCCGATTCTCGACCCAGCTTATCCTTCGAGCCACGTTGACGGCCTGACGCGAAAACTCCGCTGCCTTTACGAAGTCTTTCGACTCCATGTATGCCCGGCTCAGATAATATCTCGATACTGCCAGGTTTATCGAGTCCCCAAGTTGGCCTTGATATACCTGGTCAGCATCCGTAAGAAACCTGATAGCCTCAACATTGTTTCCCAGAACTAACAGGACCTCGCCCAGATTTACTGAAATATCCGCGGTGCTTAACTTGCTTTCGCGCGATTCGGATTTTACTTTCGTCAGCAGGTCCCGGAAGATTATCTCTGCTCCTTTCAGATCACCGGCGAATCTCTTTGCGCGCCCCAATGAGATCCGATAGTATGAACAGTCCGCCTCCTTCGGATTTTTGATCTCGTCGCAGATCGATATTGACTCGTTAAGATCGGATTCGGCCTCAGTGTACTTTCCCTGGCGTACCCTAAGTTCTCCGGCAATAAAAAGTAAATGACTCAGGCGTTCCGTGTGTCCCGGTGTCGAGGCTCGCTCGGCAGAAATTGCCTCGAGTACAATTGACTCACCTTCATCGAACTTATATTGGGCAATTAGACTATCGGCGAGATACGCCATGCAGGCGACCTTATCGGAGTTGTAACCGGCGAAGAGCCCTCTGTAAATGTTCAGAGCCTCGATGAGCTTAGCCTCGGCCCGGTCAGGGATTCCCAGTTCATTGTAGGTCTTTCCGATAGTCGTCAGCGCCCGGGCTCGAAGCTCGGGTTGATCTGCCAACTCGCTGTCAATACGAGTTGCCGCGTCATCCAGGACCTCGATCAGCTTTACGTTCTTTCCTTTTTCGGTTGGGGACGCGGCGGATAGTATGCTTTGCAGGAAAGTGTTTAGCTGCTCGGCCCGGTCTCTCTCGAGCTTGGCCTGGTCTCGTTCCCGTCCCGCAACCCTTGCCTGCCATGCAGTTGAAACTATGCCGGAAAATAGAATAAGTACTACAAGAGCGACAGACGCTATGCCAATACGGTGCCTGCGGACAAATTTAGATGCACGGTAACCGAACGTGTCTTCCGTCGCGCTGATCGGCAGGCCGTCAAGATGTCCTTCAATATCGTTGGCAAGCTGTTCAACAGAACCGTAACGCCTTTCGGGCTCATGCCGCATTGCCATCAGTACGATATTGTCGATATCGCCCCTCAGCGATCGACGCCGTTCTGTGACCGTCTTTTCGTCAAGCACCGGCTCGCGGCGATCAGCAAGACTGCCGACCTTCGCACTCGGTTTTTCAGGTTCGGAGCCTGACACGAGCTCGATCATTTTTTCGAATGTCATTGAGGCATGATCGAACGGCCGCGACCCGGTTAGCAGTTCATAAAGTACAACGCCGAGGCTGTAGATATCGGACGCTGTCGTGATCGGATCGCCGCGAAGCTGTTCCGGCGAAGCGTAGGCCGGTGTCAGGGCTCGGAAATTAGTCGCCGTGATATCGCCGCTCTCAATGTCCAGGAATTTGGCAAGGCCAAAATCAAGGAGCTTGATGTTTCCCTCCGCGTTCACGAGAATGTTTGAAGGCTTGATATCGCGGTGAACGATCAGCTTTGCATGAGCATAGGCGACAGCACGGCAGATCTGTTGAAAGACGCGGAGACGTTCGTCGACGGTCAGAGATCTCTTCTCGGCGAATTCCACCAGAGGTTCGCCCTCGACATACTCCATTACCAAATAGGGCAGTCCGTCGTCGGTAACGCCGCCGTCCAAAAGGCGAGCGATATTTGGGTGGTTCAGTTCGGCGAGTATTTGACGCTCCTGCCGAAACCGTCTGAGATTCTCGCGGCCAAGGAATGCACTGCTGACGATCTTGATGGCGACCTGCTGATGAAATTCGCCGTCGTCGCGAGTCGCCAAAAAGACCGTACCCATCCCGCCGCGACCGATCTCCCTGACTATGCGATAATTTCCGATCTGCTTGTTTGCCGAAGGTTCGATATCCGGCGGAATAGCGTCCGGTATTGCAAACGCGGGCTCCTCGATAAAGTTCTCAACCTCGTCATTTGAACTGATTAGGGCTTCGACCTCTGAACGAACTTCGGAATCACCTTCGCAAATTTCGTCAAGGCGTAAATCTCGCACCTCCGGATCGAGAGCGATAACCTCCGAGAAGATGTCCTTAACTTTAGCCCAGGTCTCTTTGTCCATGAATCACGGCTTCAATCGGTTATAGAGCCAAGCTTTTGCGATCTGCCAGTCCCGCTTTACGGTCGAATCGGAAATGTTGAGGGCGTGGGCCGTTTCCTCGATGGTCAATCCGCCAAAGAAGCGCAACTCAACAATGCGGGCCTGTTGAAGATCGAACGAACTCAATTCGAGCAAGGCATCGTCGAGACCGATCAAGTCGACACTCTTCTGGTTTGGGAAACTTACGGCCTCATCAAGTGCGATAGTGCGAAGCCCGCCGCCGCGTTTGAGGGCGTTTCGCTCACGGGCGTGATCGACCAGGATCTTTCGCATCATCCGGGCGGCAGCGGCAAAAAAGTGTGCCCGATTTTGCCACGAGACATTTTTCCAGTCAACGAGCTGAATATACGCCTCGTGGACGAGCGCCGTCGCCTGCAGCGTGTGGTCGCTGCGCTCGTTTTTCATGTAACCATGGGCGAGTCTTCTCAGTTCGTTGTAAACAAGGGCCAGCAGTCGCTCAGGCGCAGTCTCATCTCCTGCGCTGATCGCTTTTAACATCTGAGTAACGTCCTGAGCTTCTGCCATCGGATTCCTGCACTAAGTCGGAATTATACCCTTGAACGCGTAAAACGAATACTAATTTGAAATCGTTTGACCTGGTTTCAGCGCGAATTCCGCCTTGTACGGCAAACGGGCATTGTAGATCACTGCTCAAAGAGGTCATCGCGCTCCAGGAGAATTGTGAAGTATGAGTAGTATTATCAAGATCGCGTGGACGAAACGTTACGGCATCGCAGCGATCGCACTGCTGGCCGGCATCACTGCCTCGTCAATAGTTGTATCCGCAGGAGGTACGTCACTCGAAGCCTTTACTGAATTGTTTGTTAAGTCTCAGCCCGACGTATCTTCCGATGCGCCAATGACGTGCGCGTCGGGCGGTTTTGCCGCAGCGACCAATATCGGTGTAGGGTCGAATCCGGTGGGTGTTTCCGTCGGGTTGATCAATGCTGACGGCTTTTTGGACCTGGCGATCGCCAATCAGACGTCAGCCAATATCGATATCCGTCTGGGTGACGGATCGGGCGGCTTTACGTCTGTGGTCGATAATGCGGCCGGCCTCAGCCCGGTCTCGACAGCCTTTGGCGATTTTAATCGTGACGGAAATACCGACATTGTGGTCGCAAATGCTTCCTCGAACAATGTTTCGGTATTATTGGGAAACGGGGCGGGTCTCTTTGCGCCCGCCGTGAATTACACCGTTGGATCGGCAGCTCCATTCGGCATTGCTACCGGCGATTTCAATTCTGATAACAATGACGATGTCATAGTTACAGGCGGGGCAAGCAATAACATCGTCCTGCTTCTCGG
>CAYSMU010000239.1:0-1438 GCA_964432145.1 uncultured Chloracidobacterium sp. | reverse complement strand
TGCCCAGGGCCCGGTCACTCTGTTCCAGTCCTGCTTCTCGGCAACGGGTCCGGCTCGCTTGGAGCACCAATTTCCTTTTCGGTCGGGAGCAATAACGGCTCGATCCGAGTCGGTGATCTTAACCTCGATGGAAAACCAGATGTTGCCGTTACTCGAAATCCGAATTTCGTCTCAACCCTTCTTGGCGACGGGGCCGGCGGATTTGGCCCCGCGGCGACGTTCACCGTTGGCAGCAGCCCAGCGTCTGTAGTGATAGGTCATTTTAATGCGGATAGTAATCCTGACCTGGCGGTCGCTAACACCGTTTCCAGCAGTGTCTCAGTACTCTTGGGAAATGGTTCCGGCGGTTTTGGTGCCGCGGCCAACTTTGCGACCGGAACGGGCCCTTCATATATTGCGACCGGCGATTTCGATCTTGACGGTAAAGCAGATCTGGTCACGACGGCGATCAGCCCGGATAGTGTACGGGTGCTTTTTGGGAACGGAGCGGGGAGTTTCGGCTCCGGGATCAGTTACTCAGTAGGGGCAAACCCGCGTTGGGTGGCGACGGGCGACTTCAACGTGGACTCAAGGCCTGATATCGTCACGGCAAACTTCAACTCAAATAATGTATCGGTTCTGCTGAATACGTGCGTTGCGGTCACGCCGACGCCTACAAATACCCCGACCTCCTCTCCAACGTCAACGCCGACTGCTACACCGACAAATACACCGACCGCCACACCGACCCCGAGCCCGACGTGTGTACCTGCGGTCAACGGAAAGGTGCTTTGGCACCGGGCCGAGGGTAATACAACGGATTCGAGCGGCAACGGGAACAACGGTTCGCTTGTGAATGGAGCGACGTACGCGCCTGGGATCGTCGGCCAGGCATACAGTTTTAATGGCAGCAGCTACGTTCAGGTCCCCGATTCCGCGAGTCTCGACGTGACGACCGAATTTTCGATGGATGCGTGGATCTATCCGACTGCCCTGCATAACGGCGTTGCGCAGGGCGGCGTCATTTCGAAGATCGGCGGCGGCGGCGGGAATAACGGCTACCAAATGGGCATCACGTCGAACAACACCGAGATCTATTGCCAGTTCAACGCCGCGGGTGAGCCATGGCCGCAAAACCAGTTGATCACTCCGATCCCCTTTGGAATTCCGATGAATCAGTGGTCGCATATCGCGTGCACATACGATAACTCAGTATTGAAGATCTACTACAACGGCATCTTTGCCGCATCCGGGTTTATCGGGCCGAAGTCGGTTGTCAATAGCTCATCGGGCCTCAGGGTCAGCAGCGACGACAACAATAACGTATATTTCACGGGAAGGATCGACGAGTCAGAGGTTTACAACCGCGCACTAACGCAAAGTGAGGTTCAGTCGATCTTTAACGGTCGAGCACCTTGCGGCCGGAGACGGAGGGCTTCGGCGCGGGCAGGTGCGGATT
>CAYSMU010000238.1:0-5388 GCA_964432145.1 uncultured Chloracidobacterium sp. | reverse complement strand
AACAGCGGGAATGGGATCTGCTTTTTATGTGGGATCCGGTCTTCCTTCCTCTGCGGTTTGATCCTGAGTTCAACCGGATCGCAAGCGAGATGCAGATAGAGAGGACGCAGTGATCTGTTTGGCGAATTCGCCTAGGTTTGGGTCGTTGCGGTTTCAAACCTGTCCTTAAAGTCCTTCGAACCCCGCCGAAGATCGACCCAACTCTCAAATATCCCAGGCGTCTGGAGCCAGATGGTGAACCATTGAGCGATCTCGGCGTTGAGTTCACGTTCATCAGGCGACACGTTTTCTCTTGAGGCGGTCTCGAGGGCCAGGTTCTTGGCGGCGACTGCGAGCTCTTTGACTTGTCGCAGGCCTTCTTTGTCCTTGTCCGAGTGATACTTGCGGCGGAGATTTTCGAGATTGCGAAGCGACTTGCGAGCCGTGCGTAGGTCGGACGTGTCGATCACATTTCGTAATGCCGCATCGTAAGGTCTATCCGACGCACGAGCGAGATACAACTCCATTATCTCTGAATGGCGGAGGTCAGCCCCTTCGTCGGCGAGCAAACGGGCGACACGCATTGGAGATTCGACTGCACCGTCCCCATATTGTCCGCGAACCGCTGCTTCGATCGCCTCAAGCTCTGCCGCTCCGATGCTATCGCAGTCGAGCTTTTCCCATACTTCGATGATCAGGTCGGTTTTTGTGCGCGACGTCCACATACGCGAAACACTGGACAGGAAGAAGTTAATCGTCAAAGAGCAGTCATTGGTCTCGTGTCTTCTTGAAGAGTTCCGTCGACGAATGATCCTTTGGGTCACCCACAATGACAACGCGGCCGCCCAGTTCTGCGACGATCTCGCGCTCCGGAACCGTGTCGACCGAATAATCGGTACCCTTCGCGTGAATATCGGGACGGAGCGCCCGCAATAACTGTTCGACTGTAGGTTCATCAAAAATAGTCACGTAATCTACGCAACTTAGGGCCGCAATTATCTCGGCACGTTCATTCTCACCAACCGCCGGCCGTCCGCTGCCTTTAAGTAAGTGTGCCTGTCTATCGGAGTTTACACCGACAACCAGGATATCGCCGACCTTCTTCGCCGCGGCCAGATATCGAACATGCCCAACATGTAAAATGTCGAAGCACCCGTTCGTCAGGACTATCGTTTCTCCCAACTTGCGTCGATGAGATATCTGGGCGACGAGCGATGCACGGTCTAGTATCGGAGCGGCAAGGGGCATCTGATTTACTTCGCGTGGGTCGAGATGAGCTGAGAGCTTGAATCGATCGACGCGGCCAATTCGTCGGCAGTCACAGTGGCAGTTCCCTTTTTCATAACTACAATGCTTCCCGCGTAATTAGCGACCGCTGCCGAGTCCGAAAACGATAGCCCGGAGGCCAGCCCGAGAGAGAATGCGGCGATCACCGTGTCGCCGGCCCCAGTAACATCCATTGGTTCGGTCGACCCAACCACATCAATGTGTTCCGGGTCCGGATCGGTTGTATAGAGGCTCATTCCCTTGTTACCGTTCGTTACGAGCAACGCTTCACAACCAAGCCGCAGCCGGAGTTCAGCACAATCGGTATCCGAAAATTTCGGCCCCAATATATTCTCCACCTCTTCCCGGTTAGGAGTAGCAGCGGTCGCACCTTGCAGCGTTTCGAGGCGATATCTGGAATCAACAATGATGGGAATGTTCCGCCGCCGAGCAACACCGAGAGCCTCAGCATATATCTCGGGAAAAACCACTCCGTATCCATAGTCAGAAACGATGATCGTGTCAAATTCGTCTGCCATAGCCAAAAACGATGTAATCAGTTTCTCTCTCGTTCCTGCGGGTATGTCAGTCGAACTCTCATAATCGATGCGGATCACCTGTTGGCGGGCGGCGTAATGTTGCCCGGCAAGGACCCGTATCTTCGTCGTTGTCGAGAAAGAACCATCCAAGATAATGTTTTCACTGTTGACGCGGCACGCTTTTAGAGACGCAAAGAGGTGTTCGCCGCTTTGATCATCGCCTATACATCCAAAAAGTACCGGCGAGCCTCCTAGCGATGCCACATTCGCAGCAGCATTAGCGGCCGCTCCTGGCCGCGTAGCAGTGTCGTTGTGCTTGAGGATAAAGACCGGAGCTTCGCGGGAAACGCGTGAGATCGTTCCATTAAGGAACTGATCGGCGACAAGATCGCCGATGACGGCGATCTTTTTGCCGCAGAACCCTGATCTGATTGCCTCACTAAGATGTCTCATCAATCAAAAAACCTACTACAAAGCCTAGGGATAAACAAAAATGGTTGAAGACCTGCAGCCTCCAACCATTACTGATAAAATCTGGCCCACGATCAATGGGTATCGTAACTTGCGACCGGATAATCGTTCGGCAAGCCCCAAGTGACAATATATGTCGCCAGATCGAGGGAACGGCGGTAGTAGAAATTCGCATTGCTGTCGCGCCACACCGCAATATCTGTCTTACCGTCACCATCGTAGTCGCCCTGGGCATTGAGATCAGTCCCGGTAACACCAAACGGTACATAAAGGACGCCGAGGTCAGAACTCCGTAGGATATACCACTGTAGATTCGATGAAGGCGTAGAGCCTTCCCGGACCACCGCAAAGTCGGTCTTGCCGTCACCGTCGTAATCGCCGGGAACGACGAGGTCGTTACTCAAGCCCCAGCTTGCCGCGTACAGCGAGCTGTTACTGCTGCGGAGAATGTAGAACGATGCGTTGCTCGCCGCCGTCGGGCCGGGACGTTGGACGCCAACGTCAAATTTGCCGTCACCGTCATAATCTCCTGGTGCAGTGTAATCTGTCGACAATCCCCAGATAATACCTAGAAAAGTCGAATTTGTGCTCTGCAGGATGTACCACTGAAGTTGTCCGTTTGTGCGGCGGGCGACGGCCAGATCCGTCTTGCCATCACCGTCGTAGTCGCGGGCGACAGGCTCATCACCCGAGAGCCCCCAAGTGTTAATCGAGACCGTGCCGTTCGAGCTGTTAATGCGGTACCACGCACCATTCGAATCACGCCAAACCGAAATATCGGCCTTGCCGTCGCCGTCATAGTCTCCAGGCGTCATAAAATCCTGGCTTGCCAGTCCGAATCCATTGATGGAGAATCCGCCGCCGCTCTTTAGCGTGTACCAGCCGTTGTCGGAAGGACGAAAAATCGTGAAATCGACCTTGCCGTCACCATCGAAATCGAGCGCCTTTCGGAGCGTCACCTGCGAAAATACAGCCGACGTCGCAAGAAATGCGACGATCATTGATAACATGGCCCTGCCGCAGAGGGTGAAAAACTTTTTCATTGGAATGTTCCTTACAAACTAGAGATTCGATCAAGGAAAGCCGCGCCTGCCTCAAATACGTTTCTAAAAATATACCACCAATCGGGCTCAACTTGCAATAATTTCGAAAGTTGCCGCTTCTCTGGCCGAGCCCAATAAACATGGGCGTTCTAGCAAATTCACCCCTTTAGACGCTCCCCAACCGCGAATGGTTGGAAAATCGAATTCCCGACGATCAACCATTTCTTGATTGTCGAATGGTTACCGCCTGCCCTCCAACTGTGAGCGTCGTGGTTCTGGTTATCGTCGTATTGACAGAAACCCGGAACGTAACAGTCCCGCTCCCGCTCATCACATCAGGGCTCATTACCTTGACCCAAGGTACGATCGATTTGACGAGATAATCGCAATTCGTACCCGAAGTAACCTCAAGCGTAAATACGCCCCCGCGGGTCGGTACATTAACAGTGTTGGCCGCGGGCGAAAAAGTACAAATTGTTTGTTGCCTGAGGGCCCGGTCGACATTCAATCGTCCGCCCGTAACATTGAACCCGCTGAACGCTGGCAAGGTGTCAACTGTGTTCATAAGCGTAGCCTTGAGCGAAGCTGCCGAAAGCGCAGGGCTATACGCGGCGAGCAGTGCGGCCGCCCCAGTAACGTGGGGCGTAGCCATAGACGTGCCGCTCATTGTGCCGTATGTCGAGTTCGATCCGAAAGTTGTACTGTAAATTCCCGACGCCGGGGCCGCAAGGTCCACGGTGACGGCCCCATAATTGAAAACGCGGGCGTCGGTCGAGTTCGAACCGCCGACCGACATAAGACTCGCGGTATTATAGGCCGCGGGATAGAAAGGTGTGATGTCCGTATTTACGCTGCTATTACCCGCTGCGAATACCTGAAGTACATTGACCGCTGAGAGTGCATCAATCGCGTCTTTGGTCGCCTGGTCGTAGCCGCATGCCTCGTTACAACCGCCGTAGGAATTGTTGGTCACGCGAATGTTCACACCGCGTTCCTTCATCATGCGAACGTAGTTGTAAGCGTTTATCAGCATCGCGGACGTGGATGTGCCGCCGTTACTATCATAGATCTTGATCGGCATTATCCTGACGTTCCAGTTTACGCCGACTACGCCAAGCAGATTATTGCCGACAGCCCCGACCGTGCCGCCGGTATGCGTTCCGTGGCCATGTTCATCGGTGGGGTTCGAGTCGTTGAAGAAAAAATCCCAGCCATTGATATCATCCACAAATCCGTTCCCGTCGTCATCGACGCCGTTGCCTGTGATCTCGCCTGGGTTTATCCAAATGTTGGCCGCGAGGTCCTCATGCGTCATTCGCATCCCGGTGTCGATATTAGCGACAACAACGCTAGGGCTTCCTGTGTGTAGATCCCAAGCGGATGGAGCGGATATCTTCAAGAGGCCATAAAGACCCGCATTTGAATACTGAGCGTCGTTCGGTGTGGTCTGGAGGTAATAGTAATAGTTCGGCTGTACGAGTTCGATACCATCAATTCGTTTGTAACGGTCGATCGCCTCTTTTAAACTCATACCATTCGGGATCCGGACACGCTGCCACCCGATGAACTCAAACCGATCCAACACGTCGGCTCCGATTGTCCGATTTGCGGCAGACCTGCTTTGCGGGCTTGTGTCCGACGCGAATTTTACAAGCAGTTCATTGGGAACGAAATTATTACCCTTCGAGCCTTGCGCGTGGGCGATCGCAACCAGCGAAAACATCGCAATGACTAATACCCGGACTCGCGACAAAAACCGTTTACGATCCATAGATCTCGTGGCCCTTAGCAGGGATGGAGAAAAGTATATTGCTGGGGGAACTGGAATACAAGCATTTGCCTCTCCAAAAAGCCGTTAGGTTGTAAACAGGCAACGATGTCACTGAATAAAACATGCAGATTTTTTGGAATCGCCCTCATTAAAAGTGACATCTCTTTGCAGGATATCAGGCAAATATTTGAAGGAATGTCCCGAACTAGGTCGGTTTAGAGGTTGCTCCTATTCTGAGGGAAAGGCAATCAACATAGGTGGGAAATGGGGCGGCTAGAGGGATTCGAACCCTCGACATCCTGAACCACAATCAGGCGCT
>CAYSMU010000237.1:0-5407 GCA_964432145.1 uncultured Chloracidobacterium sp. | reverse complement strand
CGGGCCTTGCGAACGAAATCGGCGTCGATCTTGAAGATGCGGCATTTGACGATGTCCTCGCTGTCTAGGTCCTTAAGCCCTGCGGCCTTTAGCTCGCCGAGGAACTCGGGCGTGACCTTGAAGATGCGGAATTTGACCAGGCTCTCAAAGCCCTTTTCGCTGAAGCCCATCTCGTGGACCTGGCGGACATAGTCGGCGTCGATCTTAAAGATGCGGGCCTTTACCAGATCTTCCATCGTGAGATTGGGGAACCCCGAGGCCTTCATCTCTGCCATGAACTTCGCATCGACCTTGAAGATCGCGGCCTTGAATAGGTCATCGACATCCAATTTGCCGAAGTTTGCCGAGAGCAGATCGTCGGCGAGAGCGGTCGTCACGTTGAGCAAGGCGGCCGACAAGTAACGGCTGTTAAGATCGAAATCATCGTCGTCTTCGTATTTATGCCTGGTGACCGAGAAATCGAAACCCTTTGCCTTCATCGCGGCAAAATACGACTGATTCGGCGTAAAGCGGAACGTGCCTGAGCCTTTCCCGCCCGAAAAACTGCCTTCGCACTCGATGGTGCCGGCCTCGCGGACCAGGCTAAAGCGGACGCTGCCGCCGTTTTGTGCCTGTTCGCGGCTGAGTCCCTGCAGGTCGCTGTACTCGTAACTCGAACCGTTAGAGTTTTTACCGCCTCGTGTCGCTCTCTCGAACGAGATATGGATCTTGCCGTCATTATCGCGCTTCTCAGAGCGGGCGTCGGCTCTCCAGTCGCCGGTCACGGAACTCTGGGCGACGATCACATATTTGCCGATCACGATCACGATAAACGCGAATACGAACAGGTTAAATGCTGTCTTTAGAAAACTTGTCTTCACAATGGCCTCCGAAACTGTTTTGATTTTGTTTAGCAAATAATTGCGTTACGAAGGGGAAACACCGTCAGGCAATAGTTTGTGACAGGGAAGGAAAAAAAGTGTTCTGCAGTATCAGGAGGCAAGCCTACGAAATGCCGCATCGCTGAATTTGAAGTGACGCTCGCCGGCGTTGATCTCGGCACCGTGTTTCTTGTAAAACTCGATGGCAGCCGTATTATTCTCCGCCACGAGAAAGTCTATGCGCTCAAATCCCCGCTCGCGAGCGGTGCGGGCGATCCGACGGATCAACTCGATACCGAGTCCACGGCCCCGATGGCTCGATGTCACGTAAATGTCATCCAGATAAAATCCCCGCTGGCCGCGAAAGCTCGAAAAATATGGGAAGTAGAGAGCGTATCCGACCGCGGCGTCACCGTCGAAGGCTATCGATCCCTCAAGAAACGAGCCTTCGCCGAACATCGCGGCGGCGAGCCGCTCCTCGGTCACCTCGCAGTATCGGCTAAGGCCCTCATACTCAGCAAATTCGCGTATCAGAGCGACGACCGCGGCGAGGTCTCGCCTTTCAATTGCTCGTATCTCCATAACTGACAAGCCGGGCCCGATCGTCGATCAAGCCCGGCATGTTGAACTGGCTAAATTAACAACAACACTACGGCTTTTTCTTTACCGGCGTCACCTTTTGCGGCGTTACGTTCTGCTCTTTCTTGAGCGTTTCGATCAGGGCAACAGCGTCCGCCTTATATTTATGCGTGTCAGGGGCGACGCCGGCAAATTTCTGCAAATAGTTTGCTCCCTCCTGCAGTTTTGCCTTGTCGGTATTCATATAGCCGAGATTTACGAGGCTGAGGCCTGCACCGGCAAGTGCGTCAACGTCCTCTGGAGACGTTTCGAGGATCTTTTTATATGCCGCGATCGCGTTCTCAGAATCTCCGACAACACGATAAAGATCGGCAAATGCGAGGTTTGCCTGAGCTTTTTTGGCGGCGTCCGTCTCGACCGCGAGATACTCGGGGATCAGTAACTTCGCCGCTTCGATGGTGGCGGGATCAACCTGCTCGGTACGGACCGCGATCTGGAAGGTGTCCTTTGCACCACGAAGTGCATTAAGCTTGGTAGCTTCGTAATTCGCCCGGTCCACGATATCTGCCGCCGGAGCGTTCTTAAGAATATTCCACGATCGGAGGAAGCCCTCGGCCGAGTCCGCAAGATCCTTCCTGGCAGCGGTCAAGCCGGCTACCTTTTCGGAGACGTCCGTAAGTTTGACAGACTTGTTGTATGTTTCGATACCGCGCGACATCAGCGCGGTCGCCCGGTTGTTCTGGAAGATCGGGGCACTGCCGACAAATTCAGGATCAGCGGCGATGCCTTCGTCGTACTTGGCGATCGCGAGGTCATAGTTCTTTGCCGTAAAAGCTTCGTTTCCTGCCTTTAGCGAGGCAGCGACGATCTGGTTGACCGTTTCTGCTTTTTTGTTCTTTTCCTCTATCTCTTTCTTTTTGGCTTCGTATTCTGCCTGTGCCTTCTTTGCCTCTTCGTCATTCTTCGGCGCATCGCCGCCGGCCTTCTTTGGAGCGTTGGCGGCCTTTCTTACCTCATCCTCGGACATGCGCGTACCATCGCCCGGATAGGCGGTGATAAGGATCTTTTCCTGGCCGGCACGAACGTTCGGCAGATATGTCGGTGCGATTCCCGGCCCGCTGACAGAGAGGATGAACGTCCACCCAAGCTGAAGCCCCGCAAAGTTGAATTGTCCTTTTGAATTGGTCTTTGCCGGGGGTGAGCTGGCCTTGATGTCGGTCCTGAGCACCTCGACGAGTGCGCCGGCAACAGGCTCGCGGGTGCCGTCCGCCTTCTGGACCTCAACGGTCCCGCTTACCGGAGCCGATTGGGCGTAATTGCCTAAAGAACCCGCCAAAATAATGGCGAATATGAAAGCTGAATAAGATAATGATTTGCGAAACATTGCGATCCTCCGAATATTCTCTGACCGGCGCCAGCATAGCGACCGATACGATGCCAAACTCGGCGAAAGAGTTTGATATTTATGGATATTTTACTCCAATAACTTCCAAAATCCGAAACAAAAGCCGCGCCGGTCGAGATTCTCGCGCAATTCAATACATCGGGCGGGTATGCTATGTTGGATTTTGGACACGATCTCATCGCTTATGATCAACCGTATCTACAATTTCAGCTCGGGCCCGGCGATGCTGCCTGTCGAGGTGCTCGATCAGGCTCGCGATCAGATGCTCTCTTTCCGTGAAAGCGGCATGAGCATCATGGAGATGAGCCATCGGTCTGAGCTATTCGGAGAAGTGCTGGACGCGGCTGAGAGCGGTATCCGTGACCTGATGAACGTTCCGTCCAATTATAAGATCTTGTTCCTGCAGGGCGGCGCGAGGATGCAGTTTTCGATGGTGCCGATGAATTTCCTCGCGGCGGGCGAGACGGCAGATTACGTTGTCACCGGGGCATGGAGCAAGATGGCGGCCAACGAAGCTCGTAGGTGCGGCGGCGTTAACGTGATCTACTCGGGCGAAGATGACGGCTATTCATCGGTTCCCGAGCAGGCCGAACTTAATATCAATGCTGGTTCGCGATACGTCCATTATGTATCGAACGAGACCATCCACGGAGTCGAATTCAAATACGATCTCGACGGTGGGGGCGTGCCGGTCGTCTGCGACGCGTCGTCGAACATACTTTCAAAGCCGATCGACGTCAGCCAGTACGCCATCATTTACGCCGGAGCACAAAAGAACATCGGCCCGAGCGGGGTTACGCTCGTTATCATTCGCGACGATATGCTCGAGCGGGTGCCCGCGAACCAGCACTCAATGCTCGACTATCGGGCCATTGACGCGAACGGCTCGATGCTCAACACGCCAAACACCTGGGGAATTTATATCATCAGCCTCGTGTGCGAGTGGCTGCGTGAACAGGGCGGCGTCGAAGCGATGGCCGACCACAATCAAGAGAAAGCGTCGGTCCTCTACAAAGCGATCGACAACAGCGACGGCTTTTACACTGGCCACGCCGGGCGCGATTGCCGTTCGCTGATGAACGTCACATTTCGCCTGCCGTCCGAGGAACTCGAAGCCAGATTTTGCAGCGAAGCAACGGCCCTCGGCCTCGACGGCCTCAAGGGCCATCGCTCGGTGGGCGGTATCCGGGCCTCGATCTACAACGCCTTTCCGCGAAACGGCGTCGAGGCACTGGTCGAATTCATGGGCGAATTCTCGCATAAGAACGGTTAGCCGCCGCTGCGATTACCTATTGGACAAATGACTCCATGGAGACCGCGAGCTTCGGAAATGCAGCCAGTATCTGCTTGTCGGACGTGACAAGCTGACAGTTCAGATCTTCCGCGAGTGAGACGAATTCGCAGTCGTAGGCACTGCACTTTGATCGGTCTGCTAACTCCAGGACGCGCTCCGACTCAACATAGAACTCCTTCCCGGAAACCAAAGTTATCGCGTCCGCCATAAATGCTTTAGCTTCGGCAATATCAAACCTCGACTTCCTTAAATACAGCGCCAGCAGATTACGCATTTCCGAACGCCAAAGAAGTGGTGCCGCCCAAACCGAATCTTTGCTTCTGACACCCTCTGCCAATTCGGTGCGATCGCCGGGAATCAGAAAGTAGGCAATTATGTTGGTATCAACAACGATCACGGCCGCCCCTCGTTCTTTGCAACATCCAATATGTCGTCGGTCAACCAAACCCCTTTCTCGCTAAGTCGTGCTCGATTGTGTCGTATCCGCTCAATAGTCGTGTCCATATCGCGACCATCCTCTTCGAGTGATCTTTCAAGTTGAACCACCGCTTCTTGATTGATACTGCGCCGGTTACGCTTGGCTGTTCGGCTCAATGCCGCATAGATCTCATCGGGTAGATTTTTGATCGTCAGTGTCGCCATCCGAATCGCCTCCAGAATGCATCCATAATGCGATCATAATGAAAGCATTGCGATAAATCAAGCAATTGTTGCTATTTTCGTTTGGCTAATGAGGGATTCGCGGCGACTGTGGCAAGTGATCGGGACAGATCCTCGATCTCCTCATCCGGCACAGTCCTAAGATCTATCATCACCCTGTCATCGACGATCCTCGTGATCACGGGCGGGTTTGAGAGCCTCAGCAACTGCTCCAGCCGCGATGTTTGGATCTTTTTGTGCGAAAGGGCGATCAGCCTTGTCGCGGGTTGGACGGCCGGTGCCGCACCGCCGCCGACCGCGGAAAAACCGTCGATGATCTCTGCCTTGAGGCCGTTTCGACCGCTGTGCTTGCGTATCGCTTTTACCAGGGCATCGGCTCGTTTGGCGATCGACTCCTTACTCGCCGACAGCATCTGCATAACGGGAACTTCGTCTGCCGCCGTTCCCCGGCGATACGCTTCGAGAGTGGCCTCAAGCGCGGCGTAGACGAGTTTATCGACCCGCAGGGCACGATACAGCGGGTGCTTTCGGAGCTTATCAATAACCTGTCTGCGACCCGCGATGATCCCCGCCTGCGGTCCGCCGAGCAGTTTGTCGCCGCTGAAAGTA